>DASYAJ010000235.1:0-5137 GCA_036501405.1 Kapaibacterium sp. (SeqCode) | reverse complement strand
CTATGGTGCGCATTAATCCCAGTTCAGACCCGCGCGATGCGGACGACACAAGCCGCGCGGGCGGGAAGCCGACGGCCTATGCAACGAAGAATGTTGCGAGAACAGGAATTCGGAGCAAGATGTTAGATTACTCTCATTCCTACTTTAGCTGATTTCACGAGCATGGCCGAAATTGACACAACGATCCCAGCAGATGATCAACCTGCTTTCTCCGAGCCCTCTGATGGGGGGATCAAGAAAATCGAGCGGCTTCTCGACCTAATGAGGGAGGGACATCGTCAAAGAATCGATAGCATAAGACGGATTGACGATAAGGCTACGAGGTATCTCACCGTACTTGGATTTACTTCGGTCATCTTTAGTGTCGAGGCCAGAATTGCTCTGGATTCGTTTTTGCCACCGAGAGGTGTTCTCGATTGGCTCTCCCTCACACTCTTACTCGGTGTCGTCATCGTCGTGGGCTTTGCTCTTTTTGCAATCTTAAAAGTAATTGCTGTCCATGAACTCAAATTTCTTGAAGCGAACGAAGACCTGATTACCACATTTACAGGGCAGTCCGAGTTAGATGCGCTCTCAGGAACCATTTTTTTCTTTCGAGATGCGGATCTGAGCAACCAGACCGTAGCGACGGAAAAGTTGAAGAATATCAATCGTGGCTTCGATCTTACCATCGTTTCTCTTGTACTCTCGTTGCTTGCTGTCACTGCCACAAGTATCGATGTCGCTGTCACAAAATCAACTACTACGGCAAAAGGCAGCTGGAATTCGTTTACTCCTTTTGCCGTTGATTCTTGTGGAGATAAATTTCAAACTTCTAAATCAATGGATACCGCGTCAAATCAACCGAAATCGGCAAGTAACCAGACCTCTCAAATCACCCAAAAACCGCACTCGGGCGATTCGGTATTGCTGAATCCTAATGCCAAGCGACCACAGGGCGGTGTGCTGAGTGAGTCGAAAGTGCCGAAACCACCCGATCCGAAGAAATAGCCGCGAGCACCCCCTTCGCTAACCCAGCATTCCACTTCGCCGCAAGCGGCTTCGCTACTTGCTGGGCTGCGGGTACTCCGCGATAGTGAAATGCTGTGTTCAAGAATTCTGTCGCCGACGCGCTTTTCCCGCAGTATCTTTGTACCTCTAACCACTAACTCATGCTCACTCGCCTGACCGTTCTTTTATCCTTGCTCTTCATTATATCCATCGCGGCACTTACGCATGTAGCATACGCCCAGACGCAAAAGCTGCCGAAGACCAAACTCGCCTTCGATCTCCCAGGAGCTGATTGGTCCTTAGCCGATTCGATGAAAACAAAGACTGGCATGCGAATTTATTCCTACAAGCGAGCGCCCATTACCGATAGCGAGGGAAGGAATATCATCCCGAATATTGCATGTCTCATCGAGAAGGTGCCGAAAGAGACCGACATCGTCGAGTACTCCGCCGAAAAACGCGGTCAGGTTCCGTTCGACGTTAAAGAAGTGTATAGTTCCTTAGATAGCAATGCCGTTATCCACCATCCGTATGCGGTCGCATACAAGGGTACTTACACGAGGGACGATCTGGAGCATACCGTATATGTCGTTCACCTGATCGACGAAAACTGGGGGGTGCAAATTATTTGCGATGCCACGACTGAAGTGTTCCCAATCTGCCAGCCCGAATTCTTGAAGTTTCTCCGCTCTATTCGTAGCTCCGCAAAGAGCAACCGCACAATGGAACAGCATACGGTTGAGGAGAAGTAGGCGGTGCCGGGAAGAATTGCAGAGAGTGTTTGCTTCGCCACCGCCAGTCACGCTACGGGCAGGCTCCGCGCTTGCCGCATGGGTTCGGGAACCGTGGCGCTTCACACCGTCTCCAGGGAGACTTTTGAAATATCTCCCATAGATACGCGCTTCGAAAGCCGGAGAATTTCAATGCCGATCACTTCATCGTGCTCGTTAAAATCAAGGACAACGCCTGGCGTGACTTCTTCTGAGTCCACAATTTTGGATTCGTCAAGTCTAAGGTAAAGTGCGTCCGATTCGCGATCGACTTTTAGTCTCATAATTTATGCTTCAGCCTCCTATCGAAAAAAGTAGATACGACGCGCGGAGGAACGACCGTATCGTTTAATACAACCCTAAGCACACAATTTCCGTTTTCTGGAATTGGCAAGATTTCGCTCCTAACGGAGCTAAATTCGCTTCCAATAATAATTCCCGCATGCTCCGTAGGAGCGCAATCTTTGTAGCCCCCGGTTTCAACCGGGGGTTCCGTTGCACGTATTCCCCGTCAAGAGATATTTCGCTCCTACGGAGCTTGATATTCATTTTGGCTCCCACACCGTGGGTTGAAACCCACGGCTACAAATATGTCGCTCCTAACGGAGCTGAATGCGTGGTTCGTCATAATTTCCCTCGTTCCGCCACATACTCATGCGGCGCGGGCCATCGTTCCGACCCCCTCGAAGGTCACTTGGCCAAGCGTGCTCGGATCGCCGAATCGTTCGATCACATCGAGCACTTCAATTCCGGCGACGAGTCCGTTCTCGTCGTAGTCAATGGCAATGCCCTCCGCGACGTGTTTCGTAGTGACCGTCGTTTCCTTAAAGATGATGCTAAGAGCATCGACCGTTGGATCGTACGCGATTCTCATGGCTTTAGAAATAATAAGTATAGACGGTTATCACCGTGATCGTCCCTGCTTCAACAACAAAAATAGGGCGGACTTGTTTCGTTTCGTAAAACTTGCGGTTCCAGAGAGCATGAAACGGAAAATCCATATGTGCGTCGAGTCTGTTCCGTTCCGTAGGCTGCCATTCTGCTTCCTTAATAGCCTGTTCGACCTCGCCGGTAGCATATCCACGGATGGGAACATAGCTGAGTGCATGATCCGAAAAGACGATATGCTCACCCTGATAGCGATTATTCATTCCCATTCAGTTCCATAATAATTTCCCCTGCTCCGCCACCAAATCATCCCTGCCTCCCGTTTGAATGTCGAGCGGCCTCCCCTCGGCGGATTAGGCTTGCCCCCTGTCACGCTGCGGGAAGGCTTCCGCGCTTGCCGCATGGGTCCGGGAACCGGGGCGTTCGGTTTCTAACATTAGTCCCTCTGCATTTAACTCCGTAGGCGCGGCATATTCCCCGGCAGGAGATATGTCGCTCCTAACGGAGCCTGATATTCATTTTGGTTCTCACACCGTGGGTTGAAACCCACGGCTACAAAGATTACGCTCCTAACGGAGCTAAATTCGCTTCCGATAATAATTCCCACCCGCTCCGTAGGAGCGCAATCTTTGTAGCCCCCGGTTTCAACCGGGGGTCGCGTTGCATATATTCCCCGGCAGGAGATATGTCGCTCCTAACGGAGCTTGATATTCATTTTGGCTCTCACACCGTGGGTTGAAACCCACGGCTACAAAGTTTACGCTCCTAACGGAGCGAAAGTATTGTTTCACATTCCCTTCCGTAAGAGCGCCATATCACCCCAGTGTTGATCCCTCGATTGCTCTGCGTTTTTCAGTGGAGATTTTTCAGGGGGAACAGAGAAAAAATTTTTCCCTAAATTAAGGAAACGGCTCGGAGCCGTTTGCGTTGTGTACGTTCCGTTCTCCCGTTATACTATTGTGACCGAACCGATCGACATATCCAACTCTGGCCTTCCGCCGGAAAACTTTCCCCCGGATTTTCCGCCAGATCCTCATTTGATGGATTTTCTGGTGATTTTTGCGCGCCGGAAATGGATGATCATTGGTCTTACCGTTTTCTGCGGCGTTCTGGCTGTTGCACTGACTTATTTCGTGCCGCAAACCTTTCAATCCGAAGCGAAAATACTCCCTCCAGATCGAATTTCTTCTACAGGCTTACTTTCGAAGTACAACGCTGGTTATGCGCTGGAGCTTCTGAAAGAAATCGAGAATCCTTCGGTCGACTTGTTGCAGAATTTGCTCGAATCCCGGACGCTGGCAGAACGGCTGGCCAGAGATAGTTCCGTTCATCGGTATTATGCATCGCAAGGCTTATCGGGCCGGGAACTCGTAACGACCACGCAGGATGCGATACGCGTCGAGCCTGGTTTCAGCAAGGTCGGCATCTTTGCGACGATCGAAACCGGCTGGATGGCATCCGCGAACCAGAAAGAGCAGGCGCGGATACTCTCGGCAACTATGGCAAACCTCGCAGTGCAAACGATGGATAGTATGCTCCGCGGTGCGATTCGCTCGTTGGCGCACGATACGCGTGTCTATGCCGATTCCGATTACGCGACGCGTGTTCGACAGTTGGATTCACTCGGTGCAGTGCAGGAAGCATTCGAAGAAGCACATGGCCTCGTGCAACTGCCGGCGCAGCTCAAGGCCTCGATTGCTCGTGTGGCCGCGCTCAAAGCCGATCGCGATCAGCAGGATATTCGGCTGCATCTCTTGCGGCTGGACCTTTCGAATAGTGCTTCGAGTACCGAAGAAGTGATGGCAAAGCTTTCGGCTGCTGAGGATGCGGCCCATGCTTATCAGACCGAACCGCAGATCGGTCCCGCGTTCGATTCCTTGCCGGAAGTGAGTAAACAGTACGCGGAAATCCTTCGCCAGAAGGCGGAACTGGAACCGATTGTGAACTTTCTTCGCGTGGAAGCGGAGCAGGAACGTATTTATGAAGTCCGGGAAAAATCGCTGATTACGATGCTCGATCCGGCTCAAGTTCCCGAGCATCGGATCAGCCCGATTCGTTCGCAGGATGGATTCCTGGGATTGATTTTCGGATTTGCGCTGTCGCTTCTGGTGGTCGGCGTCCGGGCATTGTTCCTATCGTGGAAAGTGGAAACGCAGCCGGGGATGCTCCGGCCCGGTTCGGAAGCAGCCTCGGCCGTCACCATTTTTTCGCGGAGGCGTACGTAAATGGAAGGCGTGTTACCCCTTTCGCGCCAGCGGGCGCTTTTTTCGCTCCGCAGCCTGAAGTTTTTCCTATGCTGGCTCATGATGTGGCAGGATGGCCAGGTCGCCTGGACTCCATTTCAGATGCACTCGCTCATCCCGAGTTTACCGATTAATATTTCGGCTATGGAATTCATTTTACTCCCTTTGATCGCAGTGATCATGATGGAGCGATGCTTAACCATGGATTTCCGCATTCGGCGCTCCTATTTTACCGCGCCGTTGGTC
>DASYAJ010000234.1:0-10811 GCA_036501405.1 Kapaibacterium sp. (SeqCode) | reverse complement strand
GCGTTATTGCTTCGGCTTCAGAAAGAAGGAGACCGTATCGCGCGCGCCGCTGGCAAAGACGCCAATACCACCCGTAATATGATTGAGCGATGGTTGATAATCGATACCCTGCTGGATCTGCCGCTGATAATCGCTCCAGTTCGTATCGATCGCATAGAAGGTCAGCAGGTTCGGACCGTACCAGCTGAAAAAGCGCGAGGTCACGGCGATATTCGGTCCCGTTGCGACCTGGGAAAAGCGTGTCGTCTCGCTGGAACTATCTCCACCCCCATGAATACGGCCGAAGGTCGTATCGAGCGCGGTGATGCTGAGGAGATATTCGCGGTCCGGTTTATCGATCGGGCCGGCGGAGATCAGAAATGCGAAGTTCGAAAGATTCGTCGTATCGAGCACGATGGTCTGCCCGCGCACAGAAAGCGCGAGCGAATCGAGGTGAATCGGCATGGGAACCGTTGTTGAGGACGTCAGAAGATGCGTTCCACCTGTCTGATTATTTTTTGCCGTAATTGAAAGCGTATAGGTTTCCCCCCCCATCACAATCATCGTGTTCGCCGGTAAATAATACCTTCCCTTTAAGGCGGTGGGAAGTAATGTATCGGCGACGCCATTGTGTGAAACAACCACGGTCGCGCTATCGACCGCATAATCGAGATCGTCGTAATAATCGCCGAAGGGCGTCGTTCGATGCAGGACAATGGAATCGATCGGCTCGTTCGCAAACAGAAACGACGAGACATCGAGCTGCTCCTGATACGCGCTCTGGATGGGCTGATCGCAGCCCGATAGAGCAGCGATCACAGCCAGGAAAGCAATCACGATGCCTTTTGTTTTCATCTTAAAAACTGACCGATACGCCAAACGTCGGCAAAATCGGAAGAAGCCGCACGTAGGTGATTGTCGCGGGATTGGTCGATTGATCGACCTCCGAAATCCAGACGTTACGGTGATTATACGCATTGAAAATATCGAAATCGAATTCGGCATTGCGCGTATCCGAAAAAAACGAGAACGCGTAGGTGGCCGAAAGATCGAGCCGATTATACGGCGGCAGCCGCAGCGCATTCTTATCGCCTTCGATGGAAATCGTTTCGGAAGGATTTTCCGCATTCGGCGCGAGTGCCGTGATCTGTGTGTAGGCTTGGCCCGTGCCATAGGTGAAGGTCGCGCCGAATGTCCAGCGGTCGTTCAGATGATAAGAGCCGACAAGATCGAAATCGTTCCGGCGGTCGTAGGTCGGCGGGAATTCCTGCCCGTTGTTGATCTCTGGGAATGTTCTCCACGTCCATGCGAGGGTATACCCGAGCCATCCGGTAATGCGCCCCACTTGCTTTTGCAAAAAGAATTCGACGCCATACGCCGTTCCGTTCCCAACAAAAAAGATGTCGTTCAGCATCGTGCCGGTGCGGACGTTTGGCTGAAGCTCCACCAAATTTTTCATGTCTTTATAATAGGTCTCGACATCGAAGGTATAATTTTCGAACGGAACGGTCGATATGCCGAGCACATATTGATAACAGACTTCCGGCGGCTCGGTGGTATCGTCCGGGAGCCAAATATCGAAAATGGGGATGAGATCGTTCGTGGCGAGCTTGAGATATTGATGATAAATTCCCGCGCTGGCCTTGAGTGTAATAGCCGGCGTGAGAATATAGCGCGCCGAAAGCCGCGGATCGATTCCGATCTCCGGATTGGAACTAATGCCATCGACGCGCAAGCCGCCAGTGATCGCAAGCGGGTCGTCCACGTAGCCCGTCATATTCGGCTTCCACTCGTCCTGAATATAGGCCGCGCCATAGAAGGGCGTGCGATCGACGTTCGCATTCGGTGGATTCGTTCCTGCCTGAATCAGCAGCGTCGTTCGATAACCGGTGGCCTGCAAACCGGTCTTGATGGTATGCATCGCGTTGGGGAAGTAATCGATGCTGGCGCGAGCGCTGTAATCGTCAATGGCGTTATTATAGGTTAACGGTTGGGCGTCGGAACCAATGGTAAAAATCGAATGAAAATTGCTTGCCGAAAGACCAACATTCGAGACGAGTTCGCTGCCGAAAAGATGCGTCCACTCTGCGCCGCCGGCACGGTTGCCCCAGGCGAGCGCAATGTCCGGTTCGCCTGTAGAGTCCCGTTTCGCCGTAGAACCGGATGAGAAAGTCAGATTGTCGGAACCTTCATATCCTGAAAAGACGACCTTATCGTCCGGGGAAGGATTTTGCGTCAGCTTCGCGTTGAGATCGTAAAAATAATAATCGGGAAGGCTGAGCGATTGCGTCAAGCCCGTGGCATTCAGCAGAACATCGATATAGCTCCGCCGGCCCGCCAGCACCAGCGCGCCAGTTCCAATCGGCGTTTGAATCGTCGCGCTGCTCGAGATAAGGCCGAGATCGACTTTTCCTTCGGTCTTGTTGCGGTCGCCTTCGATGTCGGTCACGTTCAGCACCGCCGAAAGCCGATTCCCATATTCGGCTGGGAACCCTCCTTTAATCAGTTCCACATCCTTGATCGCATCGGGATTGAATGTCGAAAAGAATCCGAAAAAATGGGTCGGATTATAGAGCACCGAACCATCGAGCATAATCAGATTCTCGTCTGGCGAGCCGCCGCGAATGTAGAGACCGCTCGAAATTTCGCTTGCCGTTTGCACGCCGGGAAGGAATTGCAGAATGCGGAAGAGATCGGCCTGGCCGGTCTTGGGAAGGTTTGCAATTTCTTTCGGCGTAATCGATACGCGTGAAACTTGGGGCTCCTGCCGCTCGCGCTCTTCGGAACTTTCCACGTTCACCTCACCCGTACTCACGCTCTGCGGCGCAAGCAGGATGGTCACCGAGTGCTCTTCCGATTCGGTAAGCTTTAGCGGGAGTGTATCCGTTCGGTATCCGAGGGACGAAATTTCGAGCGATACTTTTGTATCCGAAGGAATATGCAGCGCGAAGTAACCGCTCCGATTTGTGACAGCACCGATTTTCAGCGCACGGACGCGGACCGTCGCGCCTATGATCGTCTCACCCGTGGCAGAATCTTTCACGAAGCCGGAAACCACAGCGGTCGTGGAATCGGGCAACCCAATAGATGGGCGGCCTAGATTGGCATCGGCACTCAGCGGATGCAATAGGAGAAGGAGGAGCGCCACGAATGGCGGCGACCGGATAAAGGCCGGCCTGACAAAGATCGAATGCACGTCTGATGATGAGAGGGTTACGCGGTTCGCACGCGAACGAACGACGTGCCAGTCCGGTCTTTATTGTCGAACGCCTGCGATTACTTATTTGCCGCAGGCGTGGGGCTGGGAACCGCGGCGCCCGGGTTTGGCAGGAGCGGTTTGAACATCGCTTCGACCACCGGCTTTTCGCGCCAGCCGACAAATGTCGATTGGATCATGCCATTCTTATCGATTACGAATGTGACAGGGATAGAGGAGTTGACGCCATAAGCATCGGCAACCTTACCATCGGGAAGTAAAATCGGATAGCTGACGGAATGCGTCGTAAGCCACGGCTTGACCGTGGAAGCGCCTTCGTCATCCATGGCAATGCCGACGAATTGAATTCCGGCCGGACCGTACTCCTGTTGGAGTTCGGCAAACTCAGGAATTTCTTTTCGGCACGGCGGACACCAGGTCGCCCAGAAGTTGAGCATGACGACCTTGCCGCGATAATCGGAAAGCTTGTGTGCGACTCCGTTGATGTCCATCAAGGAGAAGTCGGGTGCGGGTTTTGGAGCGTCGAAGTTCGTGGCCTCTGCCTTTGTGGGACTCATGCCCTTGGCATTGGTAAGCTGATAAAATGCAATGGCGGCGACGACAAAGAGCGCCGAAAGAATCGGAACGAAAAGCTTGGAAGTACGAGATTTCATGGCGATGAATAAATAGGTAACCCGGTCTGGCTTCGACCGTGAATTTTTAAACAGATCGCGGCCAGTTTAGTGCCACAAGAAATGCGCTCGGTTTTTCGGCAACCCTCTTGCCCGAAATCCTGTTCGGCGGCGTTCATTCCCTCCATCATGTCACGCCATTCGATGTCACGTTATTTCGTTATTGCCATCGCGGTTCTCGCCGTCGCCTACGCTGCGGCTTGCAGTACGCCGCAGCCGCTGTACCATGGGTTTCCCGATCAGCCGACGCTCGAGCGTCAGGACGCGGCCGTTCTTCAGCAATCCGCATCGGGCAATCGGCTCGATCCCATGACACTCGCACAGGATAATCAACGGTATTCACACGATGGCAACGCCTACGACCGCCTCGAAGAAGGGTATTACCAGTGGGGCCATCAGCTCTACACCATGGGCTACCGCGATGAGTTCTACGTGCGGGACCTCGCGCCGAAAGCCTTTGGACATGATATGATGGATACCTACGACCACGCGATCGCCCAAGGCTTCGAAGATGCAAAGGCTGGTAAATAATCTCCCTAAATACTTCCCAACTCCTGCTTTCTTTTTTTATTGAATGACTTCCAAAACAGCACCGAGCACTTCCCTGAACACCACACCGGCTTCGACCTTCGAGCGGCTTCTCACTGCATCGTCCAAACGTCCGGGTATTAGTTCCTATATCGATCTTGAGAAAAAATCGGGAAAGTATACACTGGTCCTGACCAAGGAGGGTGAATCGCTCGATCGGCTCTATCGCGAAGCCTCGCTACTTGCCGAAGACAAGGGCATGAGCGACCGCGATGTGCTCGACCGTCTTCGGGAACTCGAATCGAAATGGCCGTCGCATCCCGGTGTGCTGGAAAACACGCTGAATGATCTGATCGAATCGTCGCAATCGGAGAAAGCGGCCGAACTTGCTGATGACGCCATTGGCGATTGGATGAAGACCGTTGCATCGGCGAAAGTCAAAGATCACACCAAGCTTGCGGTCACCGAAGGCAATGGTAATCTTTTCGTCCAGCTTCTGGCCAATTACGAATTTGCTTTGGAGCGTGCTGGACGCTTGGAAGAAGCGTTGGGTACTGCGGAATTTTCGCGCGCGCTCGATCCTGCCGATCCGGAAAATGTATTAAGTTCCATCGTCAACCTCGATATTCGTACCGGCCAGCCGATGGCGGCGCTGCGGGCGCTGGAACCGATGGCGGAGTCGCTCGCGCCGTATGTGCTATATGGCCGCGCGCTTGCCTATTTCGCGCTGAACCAGATAGAAAATGCGCAAGTGGCGGTGCAAACCGCATTGCGCCAGTGGCCGGATGTTGCGCAAGCACTTACCCGCGAATGGAAAGGTGGCACACCCATGCCGAAAGCTGGCGAGCAAGTCAGCGAGTTGCAAGTGCTCTATGGATATTACGAGGTATTCGGCGCAGCGTGGAAATCGGTTGCGGGCGCCATCGAATGGCTGCGCGAAGCTTCGCGAAATATTGCGCGGCTCGGAGCCAGACGGGAACGGTATCTCGGCCTATCGCGCACCGGTGCAAGCGCCAGTGCACCTGAAACCGAAGAAGCAATTCAGCGCGAGCAGGCAGAACTTATTCGCAAAGCGCAGGTCCTCGGCGAGGACGAGTTTGTCCGCTTCCTCGAAGTCGGGCCGAATGTCTATGTGTACGATCTGACGGAACGAGGCAAAGCCTTAGAAGAAGAGCATACCGCGCTTTATCGGCAAGACATGAAGCTTCAACAGCGCATTCATGCCATCGAAGATTTGCTGAAAGTGTGGCCTGGCCATGCGAACGCGGCGATTGCTCTGGCGCGGTTTCATGCGCAAAAAGAGCGCTTCAACGAAGCGATCGAACTACTGGAACCTGTTATTTTCGATCTGCAAAAATTCTGGCCCGAGGATATTGTCGGCGCAGGAACAATTCCCGCCGATTGGTCTGGCAATAAGCCACTTTTGAGCGCGTATGCGTATATGGTCATCGATCTCGCCGAGTCCGGCGATCGCCTGAGCGCAAAAGCTTATGCGAAAGATTTTCTCACTTTCAACCCACCGGACAACATGGGTGTGCGCCAAAAAGCGATCGAATATGCGCTCGGCGATAACGACTATGCCGAAGCATTGCGCCTTATCAACGAAGCGCCGGACCCTGCTTCGGCCTATAATCTCTTCGGACGCGCATTGCTTGGTTTTGTTCTAAAAGCCAACGATGCGGAACGGGCGCTGAAAAACGCGGTTGAAAGCCGCCCGCTTGTTTGGCGGGAACTTGCCGCCGACAAGCACCGAATGCCACACCATTACAATCCAAGCTGGGTGCGGTATGGGTCTGCCGAAGAAGCGTACAATTATTGGGAAATGTGGTCGGCGCTCTGGCTGAAAAAATATGGCGCGCTTTTGTGGCTGAAGAAAGAGGGAAGGAAATACCTCGCGTAATCCCCGCGCGAGCACGCATGGCATTATCATTCCCGCGATCAAGCTTCGCGAGAATGATGACAAAATGCCGAATTTAGTTTTTAAGCTTCTTCTTCGACGATCTCTTCCGTCACGACCTGTTGCGGCTGTGCCTGCTGCGAAACGCCGATGATGCCCGTCTTGAGCGGACTCATGAGAACGGTGTGACCACACGTATTGCAGGTCATGGCAACGAGTGGTTTGATTTGCATTTGCGAACCGGCTTCGGGTACACCGCCGCCAACAAATTCGCGAAGTTCGAAGAGCGCATCTTCGACTTGCCAGTTGCCGGTGCCGCAGAGCGAGCAGGGCTGGCGGAGAAATGTTTGGAGATGCTGTTGCAGCCGGGCACGGCCTTCCTGATTGAGTTGCATAGAATGTTGAAATTGGTTAAAATTCGGATGAGCGCGTAGGGACGTTGAAATGGGCGAGATAGTTTCCGCTTTTTTCCTGTTTCAGCTCGCAATATGAAATACGCGGAATCGGTCCTTGAATTTATCGGCAACACGCCGCTCGTGAAGCTGCGAAAAGTCGTGCCCAAATCGCTGAAGAGCACGGTCTTCGTCAAGCTCGAATCGATGAATCCGGGTGGTTCCGTGAAGGACCGCATCGGCATTCAGATGATCGAGGACGCCGAACGAACGGGCCGGTTGAAACCGGGCGGAACGCTTGTCGAACCGACAAGCGGCAACACCGGCATCGGCCTCATGCTCGCGGCGTCGCAAAAAGGTTACAAGTGCGTCTTCGTCATGACAGACAAAGCTTCGATCGAACGCGTGCGGTATCTGAAAGCAATGGGCGCGGAAATCGTTGTTGTTTCGAGCGCGGCGCGGCCAAATTCTCCAGAATATTATTATAATACGGCCGTTCGGCTCTCGCAGGAAATTCCGGGAGCCATGATGCTCAATCAGTACGATAATCCGGTCAATCCTGAAACGCATTACCGGACGACCGGCCCAGAAATCTGGAACGATACCGACGGAACGATTACTCATTTCATTGCCGGAATGGGAACCGGCGGGACGATCAGCGGGACCGCGCGATTTCTGAAAGAGAAAAGCAAGCGCATCAAAGTCATTGGCGCGGATCCATCGGGAAGTTCCATCAAATCGTTTTTCGAGACCGGAAGACTTGTCGAGGCGCTGCCCTATCTTGTCGAAGGCGTCGGACAGGAGCGCATTCCAAATAATCTGCACTTGAAATACGTCGATGAAGTGATGAATGTGCGCGACGGCGATTCCTTCATGATGGCGCGCCGTCTTGCACGCGAAGAGGGAATTCTTTGCGGCGGCTCTTCCGGCATGAACGTCTGGTCTGCGATTCGCGTAGCCGAGCTAGCGCCCGAAGGCAGCGTGATTGTAACGATCATTTGCGATACCGGCGAACGCTATCTTACGAAGCACCACTCGGACGAATGGCTGAAAGAGAAACGCCTGCTCACGACCGATCGGCTGACCATCGGCGTTATCGCAGAACTAAAACAAGCGAAGATCGGCAAACTGGTTAGCGTCGCTCCGCACGATTCGGTCCGTGAAGCAATTCGGGTGATGGATGAGTCGGGGATTTCCCAGCTTCCTGTGATCGATTCGGAAGGCAGGTCGGTCGGTTCCGTGCGCGAATCGCGGTTGATGTCGAAGGCGCTGGAAGATCGCGATACGCTGGAACGCCCGATTATCGACGCGATGGAGGAATCATTCCCGGTCGTCGAAGAATCGGCGGATACGAAAGGCGTCGTCGCATTGTTGAAGCAATCTCCGGCTGTACTCATCGAAGAGTTTGGCCGGATCAAATCGATTGTCACTCGGCACGATGTGCTGGAGTATTTATAAACGATTCGCCCAATTTTTGTCGCGATGGCATTCCAGCGTTTTGAAGATCTCGGTATAGGAACGAAAGCAGCGGAATCGAAAGTCCGGCTGATTAATCGGGACGGTTCGTTTAACGTTCGCCGGCGCGGGCTGCCTTTTTCCGCGTGGTTCAGCGGCTATCATTATCTCATTTCGCTCCCCTGGTGGAAGTTTAATCTGATGGTGCTCCTTGCGTATGTCGTCATCAACGCGATATTTGGCGGGATTTATTTTGCCATCGGAGCCGGAGGGTTGAATGGCATGGACGGGCATACGCTGCTCGAACGCTATCTCGATTCCTTCTTTTTTAGTACGCAAACGTTTACCACGGTTGGCTTCGGACGTATTTCCCCGGTGGGAATGGCTTCCAACAGTGTGGCCTCGCTTGAATCGTTAATGGGATTGCTTTCCTTTGCGTTGGCTACGGGCCTGATTTATGGCCGCTTTTCGAGGCCCATCGCGAGAGTTATTTACAGCAACTCCGCGCTTATCTCGCCATACCAGAACGGCACGGGTCTCATGTTCCGCTGTGCGAATATGCGGGTCAATCAACTCATCGACGTGAATGCTACGGTCACGCTAAGCCGGCTGGAACCTGCTCCCGGCGGTGAGCGGCGGCGAAAATTCTATCCGCTTGAATTGGAACGAACTTCGGTCACTTTTTTTCATTTGAGCTGGACGGTCGTTCATCCTATTACCGAAACGAGTCCACTCTTCGGTGTGTCAAAGGAACAGATGGACGAATCGGAAGCCGAGCTGCTTATTCTCCTAAAAGCGTTCGACGATTCTTTTTCGCAGACCGTTCACTCGCGTACGTCCTACAGAAACCACGAAATCCTCTTTGGATACAAATTCTCTCCGATGATTCTCACCGGCCCCGACGGCATGACGGAACTCGATCTCGGAAGGATTCATCATTACGAACAAACGAGTTGAATGCAAAACTGAGACGCTCGTGGCACTTCGCATGCGACAAGCCGTTGTATTTTTGTTGACGGAAATTTGATTTGTCATTCTACTATCTGTCTCGAATGATACGAGCAAGGGTAGTCCTGCGATGCCGGTAGGGTTGGCGGCTTATTTCTGATAAAAAATCGTTGTCAAAGGTATGTCCAAGAAATATGCTAAAAAAAACGAAAAACAGAGGAGTCGAACGCGCTTCATGAAAAGCATAATGAATATTAAACGCGCACAACAAGGTTGAAAGGTATTTCAAAAAGAATTGGATTTGAATGTTATGGAAAAAAGAACTTTCTGCATATTGAAATGGTTAACGGCCCGCTTCAATGCATGGCCGATCATCCAATGAGCAATCATCTAATGAGCGGTTATGTGGGCAGGGGCGGATGTTCGGGTGGTCCGGGCATTAAGTCCGGCAAAGAGGAACAGAGTAATTGTTACGGGTTACTGTGCTTTGCGAAAACGGCATTTGGACGAGCGCTTCTAACTCGGAAAAGTGCAACAATCTGCCAGGAAGAGAACAACAATAATCAATGACACGCGAAGAAAAAGCGGAAGTAGTCAGCGAACTGCGGGAAGTAATCGACCGTGCTTCGGGAATGTACTTCACCGATTTCGAAGGGATGACTGTCGAGCAGACGACCCGTCTTCGGACGGAGCTGCGCAAGGCGGGGCTCTCCTTCAAAGTGGCGAAGAACACGCTGATCCGTCGTGCGCTCGATGAATCCGGTAAGCTTTCGGACGATGTTCGGAAGTCGCTGGTTCGTCAAACGGGCGTCGCGTTCGGTTTCGACGATCCGGTGGCACCAGCCCGCATCCTTCGTGACTTCATCGAGAAAAATCAGGATAGGCCTGCGCTCAAGTTAGCATACATCGAGGGCCAGACATATCCGGGTAAAGATCTCAAGAAAGTCGCGGCGTTTCCGACCAAGAAAGACGTGATGGCGAGTATCGTGGGAAGTCTCCAGGCACCGATGCAGGGCATTGTGAGTGTACTGGGAGCTTTGCAGCGCGATATCGTTTATCTTGTCGATGCAATCGAGAAAAAGAAGGGAGAGGCCGCGGCGTAGTCGTGACTTTTATGTCACGCTCTAAGTTCGCAGCCCATCCATGTTGTTCGTGACGGAAGGTCACGACTACGAAGAATCCAATCACAATTTAACCGTAATAAGACAATGGCAGATATTAATGCAATCGTAGATCAGATCAGCGCGCTGACGCTTGGCGAAGCCGCGGATCTCAAGAAGGCACTCGAAGATAAATTTGGCGTGACGGCCTCGGCTCCCATGATGATGGGAATGATGCCGGCGGCCGGCGGCGGCGCTCCCGCAGCAGCCGTGGAAGAAAAGACGGAGTTCGACGTGGTGCTCGCCGATGGCGGGGCTTCGAAGATCAACGTCATCAAGGCGGTCCGCGAAGCGACGGGTCTTGGCTTGAAAGAAGCGAAGGACCTCGTCGATGGCGCGCCGAAGACCGTGAAGGAAGGCATGCCGAAAGCCGACGCCGAAGCGCTGAAGAAGAAGCTCGAAGAAGCCGGCGCGAAAGTGGAACTGAAATAAATAGTTTCAGTTTTTTGTTTTCGAAAACCCCTGCCCTGGCACTTGCCTTGGCGGGGGTTTTCGAGTCTTCAGGGCACTGTTTTACCAAAAACATCTGTTTGGGAACTATGCGCCTTACCGGTGATCAGCAGC
>DASYAJ010000233.1:0-1690 GCA_036501405.1 Kapaibacterium sp. (SeqCode) | reverse complement strand
CGTCGAAGCAGTCAGAAATGCTTCGACGGCAGAGATCGTAAAGAACTCCAAGCCCTTTCTCGAACGAGCGTTGAAATTAGGAACGACAACGATCGAAATAAAATCCGGCTACGGACTTTCGTTGGAAAACGAACAAACGCTCCTCGAAGCTGCTGAATTTCTAAAAAAAGAAGTTCCAATCGAAATCGTAAAAACGTTCCTCGGAGCTCATGCGATTCCGAAAAATCTCTCTCAAGATGATTATGTCCATGATGTTCTGGAAAAACAGTTACCAGCCTTGCACACGAAAGCAGAATTCTGCGATGTCTTCATGGACGAAGGCTATTTCACAAAAGAGGAAACGATAGCTATTTGCGAAAAAGCGAAGAGCTTGGGAATGAAAATAAAGCTTCATGCCGATGAACTGGCCGAAACAGGCGGCGCACAGACCGCCGTGGAACTCGGAGCCTTCAGCGCCGATCATCTTTTGAAAATAAGCGATCAAGGAATGCGTGCGTTGGCCAGTAATCGTGGCCTTCCGGTCACGGTCGCAACATTACTTCCCATCACCGCGCTGAGTCTCCGCGCCGATTATGCGCCGGCTCGAAAACTGATCGAAGCGGGATGCGCCGTCGCGATTGCGACTGATTGCAATCCAGGAAGTGCCATGAGCGAGAATATGCAATTTGCGCTAACGCTTGCCGTAATTGGAATGCAGATGTCGCCGAAAGAAGCGCTCACTGCCGCGACGCTCAACGGTGCAGCCGCATTGGACCGCGCGCAAACGCACGGCTCCATCGAAAAAAACAAGAGGGCAGATTTCGTGTTATACGATATTCCGCGCCTGGAATACCTGCCGTATCATATCGCTGTCAGCGATGTGATGGCCGTCGTAAAATCCGGAACGATTGTAAGCGGATCGATTTGATTCGATTAATTCAATTCGATATTTTCGACAAGATTTTTTGCAAAGCGTTTTATTGTGCCGATCGGCTCGAAGACTTCTTCTTTCGGCGCGAGGAGATCGTAGACCATGCCCGCTGTCGCAGCATAAATAGCGTGATGCATCGCATCGATGGCGATTTCCTCGGCACCCCATTCGGTGATTGGTTCAGCAGCATTCGCGGCGGGAAGCATAACCAACTCCGTGGACCACAAGGCCGAAAAATGTGCGGCTGAAGCCGGTGCCCCGCGGAGACCAAGCTCATCGGCAACAGCGAGAAATAGTCCCCACATCGTTCCATATTGCCAGTGCACGATTTGGTTGAACCGCTTTCCACCGCTCGGGTCGCGCGGTTGAACGCCCATCACTTTTCCGCCCACTTTCGAGGGCGTTTTGCTATCGGGACGCCCACGGAGTTTCGCTTCGATCATTGTCGATAGCGTGATGGCGGCGGTTCCCGCAAGGCCGGCAATCAGACTGCGGCCAATGGCCTCGAATCTATTTCGTGCTTTCATGACCGGCATAAAAACAAATCGCGGGCCACCGCGCGGAGCTAACTGCGAAAATAAATGTTCTGCTTCTGCAATGAAGACCGCGATCTATTTTATCGTCATCATTATTTGGGCCGTACTGCAAGCGCGGCGCAAGGCGATGCGCGCGCAAAAACGGAAACAAGCCGAAACGCAGAACGCAAATCAGGTTATGCAACAGAATCAGCCGCAGCCTCTTGCGAGAGGACCGGTGACGGCGGAAGAAAACCGGCCGCTC
>DASYAJ010000232.1:0-7096 GCA_036501405.1 Kapaibacterium sp. (SeqCode) | reverse complement strand
ATGCCAGGTATCGAGAAAAGCTTGGAGCTGCGCGTCGCTTTCGTGTCCCTTCGGCGTTTTAAAGAGCACGGAATAATCGCGCTTGGAATTAAACGGCGGATCGAGATAGACGAGATCGACCGACTCCGATGCGATGTGTTCGCGGAGAATATCGAGATTGTCGCCGAAATAGAGTTTGTTCAACCGGAATTAACAGGATAAGAAAGGATTTGAACAGGATTTGAGAAAATAGGTGCCTATCAAACAAGATACAATATACGAAAAATTCATCGGTGGGAATATGTCGCTCCTGACGGAGCTATTAAAAATCCCACTTGTTCACCCCTCGCGCTTACGCACGGGGCTACGAATATGCTGCCGCTACGCGGCTAATTCTTTTTCGAGATTTTTTGGAAAATACTTGACTTCTGCTTTTGGATTGCTTATATTTGCACTGCAATGATGGGCACCTCCGTGGCAAGGCTAAATGATGAGAGCGGAAAGATGCCCATTATTGTAAGTCGCGATGATTTTCTTTTAGATCGAGAACGATGAATTATGAATTTTGAATTGTCGAATTTTGGCTTTAATCACAATAGTTCATGAATAACGCATTCCCCCCGCACTGGTTTTTGGAACTTGTAGGAATAAAGTGAAACGAAAATTGAACTTCTTACAGAGATAATACATTTTGAAAATGGCTAATGAAGAAGCTTTATTCGGAACACCTCAAAAAAATCTATGGCAAGCGGACGGTCGTGAAGGACTCGTCGGTGTCGGTTGCGCCGGGCGAGATCGTCGGCTTGCTCGGTCCGAACGGCGCCGGCAAAACGACGACGTTCTACATGATAACCGGCCTCGTCAAGCCGGACTTTGGGCGCGTGATGCTGGACGATGAGGACGTCACGCCGCTGCCGATGTACGCGCGCGCGCGCAAAGGCATTGGCTATCTTCCGCAGGAAGCATCGATCTTTCGGAAGATGACGGTGGAAAACAATCTGATGGCGATTTTGGAACTTCTTCCGCTCTCGCACAAAGAGCGGAAAGAACGGATGGAACATTTGCTGGAGGAACTGAATATCACGCACATTCGAAAATCGCATGGCTATATGCTCTCGGGCGGTGAGCGGCGGCGCTGCGAAATCGCGCGTTCGCTGACCACCAATCCTGCCTACATTTTACTCGACGAACCGTTCGCGGGAATCGATCCCATTACGGTCGAAGAAATCATGCAGATTATCATGCGGCTGAAAGAGCAAGGCATCGGCATTCTGATTACCGATCATAATGTGCATGAAACGCTTTCGATTACCGATCGCGCCTATATTCTGATCGATGGGAACATTTATCGTGCTGGGACGGCAGAAGAACTTGCAAGCGACGAAGAAATTCGCCGGCTTTATTTAGGCGAAACATTCAAGCTGGAACGATATAAGCACGTCGGGGCAGCGAACTAAACGTAATTGCCTGTCCGTTTCGAGTCTATGAGTTTTCAGCAAATTATATCCGATCCAGAAATTATGGGCGGTGTTCCTGTCTTTGCGGGCACGCGCGTTCCGTTCGATGGCCTACTCGATTATCTGGAAGCCGGCGAAACAGTGGATGATTTTGTCCGCGATTTTCCGACCGTGACTCGCATGCAAGCCACACAGGCCCTTATGGAAATCGGCAAATCCGCAGAGGAGATTGTTTATGCGCATTCTCATGGATGAATGGGTTCATGGGAAATTGAAACACGAACTTCCCGGTCATGTCAGTAGAACGGTTTCTGATATGAACTGGAAGGGAATTAAGACATCCGATGGAACGATCTCATGCAACATGTTCCGTCATTGCGGCAGTTGTTGGAATCACCGTTAGAACCGAAATTACATGAGATCGTTTAAGCCCAAAAGTTTATTGACCCAATCGCTTCCGCATTCGTGTGAGCGCCGCATCATAAGTCGCTTTCATTTCGGGCCTTGCATTTTCCTGCGCTTCGAGCTGGTGCATCGTTGTCACATCGCCATTATTGGCGAGGGCATTGATGGCGTTCCCGCGAATGCCGTTATCGCCATTCTTTGTTAAATTCCACCAGGTACGATAGACGAGCGCGGAATCGACGGAAACAAAATTCCCAAGCGATTCTACAATATTCGCTCTTGTCGATTTGGGAATATTGTGGCGATCGACAAGCTGAATGAGTTCCTTAAGTGCGGTCTGGGTTTTCGTCATTTGGAGCACAGAAATCGCGCTTTGACGCATCCGGTCGCGGGGAGAATTTGTTTTGAGAAATCCCTGCGCATCCTGATATGCCGCGTCGGGATCGTACAAGTGCAAGGCCTGCAGCGCATTACCGACGACGCTATAGCTGGAGTCGGTTGCGATGATGGCTTTTAAGATAGGTTCCACCTTGTCTTGCGGCGCATTCGTACGGATGAGGAGCTGAACGGCCTCGGTCCTTACATCGGGGCGTTGGTCGTGTTGCGCGCGGTCGAGAAGAAGATCCAGAATGGGAAAATTCGCGCCCGCCCAATTGCCAAGCATCGTCAAGGCATGGAGCCGGACCGCCCAGAAAGAATCCCGAGTGGCGGCGGTCTTGAGCGATTCGAATGCGGCTCGATCGTGGTCCATCGCGTCCGGCTGCATGGCAATCGCTGCGACGGAGCGTTCGATGGAACGCTTAGCGTGCAAAAGCTGAAATTCCCACTGGACCGGAGTATTATGAATATTCAGTTCCTTAATGAGCGTATTACCCTTATCGAAAATCACCATCGCAGGCTGCTGCGGGCACGGGAACTGAAACTGCTGCAAGGAATCCTCGATATGAAGCGTTTGTAGGATTGTGGAACCATCTGGAAGCGTCAGTTCCAGATCGACAGGCATCTTAAACGTTCCTGTCAGCGTATCGCGCTTTTGGGTTTGTGCAACGGTCATGTGGAATATTTTCGCATCCGCATCGTAGCGATAATTTACATCGAAGATAGGATGTCCGCTCTTATAGAGCCATTCATCGAAGAACCATGCGAGGTTCTGTCCGGTCGCTTCTTCGATCGCCATCTTAAAATCTTCTGTCACGACCGGTTGGAACTGATGCACATCGAGATAATGATGGATCGAATGCCACCAGCCGGAATCGCCCAGCACATGGCGCATCATGTTCAGCGTAGCCGCTCCACGAGGATAATGATTTGCCGTATAATTATTCGGCGCGACAATCGGCTTTTTCCCGAGCGATTTTTCTGCCTCCATGCCCGCATTTTGTGCGCTCATCATTTCTTCGTCGAACTCGTCCTGGCCATCGTGATACTGGCGATACATCGCTTCGAAATAGGTCGCGAAGGATTCGTTCAGCCACGTATGCAGCCAGGATCGGCAGGTGACAAGATCGCCAAACCATTGATGCGCCAACTCGTGCGCGATGAGGCCCTCCGCATTAAAATCAATCCCGGAACGTTTATCGAACATCACATAATCGTTCTCCGTTGTGGCCGTGACGTTTTCCATGCCGCCGTACATAAAATCGGCAATCGCAATCTGATCGTATTTTTCCCATGCATAAGGGTATCCCGTGCGGCTGGAATAGAACTCGATCATGTCCGGCGTCAGGCCAAAAATACGGTGTGCTTCGTTTTTCCAGCCCGGGTAGACCCAATAATCGACATCTTTTCCACGCCATTTATCGGTCACAATCTCATAATGCCCAATCCCGACCATGATGAGATAGGTCGAAAAGGGATGGGATTCCTTCCAGTGCCAGGTGACCGTTCCGTCCTTGTTTTTTTCCTTCCCCATCAGCTTTCCATTCGAGAGCGCCTGTTGATCGGCTCGAACGGTGACGAACATATCGGTCGTGCATTTGTCGTTCGGATAATCGTAGATCGGAAGCCAGTTGCGGTTCTCCTCGCCTTCACCCTGCGACCAGATTTGCTGCTGGCGATCGGTATAGAACGTATCGGGTTCGATGAACCAGAGTCCTTTTTTCGGTTGTGCCCAGTATTCGATCCCAATCGTGAAAGGTACATTATAGGGATGCAAGCGATCGAGCGCGATGTCGAGCTTTGCGGAGTCTTTCGTCGTGCTGAACGTAAGCTGAATTTTTTTTCCATTCTCGTCGAGCCACACTTTTCCGATATTGAGATTGACGGCATCGAACTGAATTTCCCGCACGGGATCTTGTTGCGGCAAAATCGCGAGCGTGGTGAGAACCGTTCCCATCACTTTTTTTGCCGGTTCATCGAACGAAAGATGCATTTCGATGTGCTGAATATCGGTCGAATGGCTTCGGGCCTGCTCCTGATAATCCCAGCCGAGCCCTTGTGCATGTGCGACGATTGTAAAGAGCGAATAAACAAGAATCGAAACTGAAAAGCGAAAAGAACGCATAATAAGAATGAAATGGTGATGACCGTCAAGCATGGCGATCATGTAAAATAGCCGGTTCGCTAAACGGAAAAAAAAAGGCGCAAGTTCTTTCGAACTTGCGCCTCGCATGATCGCTCATGCCACATCGTTGCCGATGCTGCATCGTTGCCGATGCTTGTGAACTCCCTTTCGGTTGGTTTAAAGTGTGTGTGAATTATTGCCAGTTCGTCCCATCGTAGTAGAATGTGCGTGAACCGCGCGAAGGAACGATTGCTGTCGATGCATAGGTCGCGTTATGCGAAGCGTCCTGATTGATGATAACAATCATATCGCCCGCAGAGGCACCGGTCGGCATCGCGAGCGCGAAATCTCCGGTCGTCGACCCGTTCGAAATAATAAAGACCGGCACGTCGGAGATCGTCACACCTGCATCCGAGGACATCGATGTATTGCTCGATGTCGCAAGAATATGGCCGTTGACTAGGATATGTCCGCTGACCTTGATTGTCCCGTTGATATCGAGTTCCTGATTTACGAGCGTGACGGTCGGCGTCGTATCGGCGCTATCGTAGAGCTTATATCCGCCCGAAGCGCGGAAGACGACCTGGTTGGAAGCGTCGGCGCCGGTGACCGCGGAACCATCGCCATAGACGAAGGAATGGTTCGTATTGATCGTCGTCGCATATTTTCCAAGCGCAATGGCATTGTCTCCATCGGCCGTGGTGGAATCGCCAAGGGCCAGCGAATAATTGCCGTACGCATTCGTTCCTATGCCCATGGCTGTGGATGCAAGTCCATTAGCGGTCGTTGCCTTTCCAAGTGCGAAGGAAAAATCACCGATCGCATTGGTATTGGCCCCAAAGGCTGTCGACGCGTCGCCCGTCGAATTGGAGTTTTGGCCTCCAACAAAAGAATAATCCCCCGAAGCCGTCGCATGATAACCCATAGCGACAGACGCGATGCCCGTAGCGCCGGAACTGTTTCCAAACGCGAACGCATCGACGCCGTCCGAAAGAGTATTTTGTCCGCCAGCGAAGCCATCGGGCTGTTCGGCCTGGTTCGAATTGCCAATCGCTAAAGCGTATTCTCCCGCGCTGATCGTGTTCGAGCCGATCGCGGTCGCATAATCGCCGCTGGCAAGCGTACCCGCTCCCATCGCCATCGAATACTGACCCGTAGCTTGCGTCTGGGATCCCAGCGACATGGAATAATCTGCTTCGGCCTCTGCACCGTCGCCTGCGGCAAACGAAGAAGTTCCGTCGGCCTGCGTTCCATTGCCCATGCTCGTGGAGTACATCCCGACGGCCTGCGTGTTCTCGCCGGTCGCTGTGGAGTAATCGCCGCCGGCATCCGATTGATCGCCCATGGCAACCGAGGAAGCACCAGTGGCATTGGTGCTCGAACCCAGTGCTGTGGAAGAAACGCCGCTTGCCGTCGAGCTGATGCCGAGCGCGGAGGAATAATCGCCGCTGGCCATCGTATTATAGCCAAAGGCTGCGGAACGACTTCCGATATTGAGATCGTCCCATTGACCGCCATCGACATATCCAGCGCGGATCGACGATTTGTCGGGGACCCACATCAAGCGCGAACCTGCACCCGAAGCGGGGGTAGCTCCATTCGTCCCCTGCGCCAGGAACGATCCCTCGACTTCCAGCAACGCGGCCGGAGTGGAGGTACCAATTCCGACATTACCAGATGCCGTAATACGCGCTTCTTCGGTATTATTCGTTTTAAAGACAAGGTCTTCATTGTCGATCGTCCCGAGGAAATTCGTCGTCGGTGAAGTTCCCGAATTGCCGATCAGGAGCCACGCATTCTCTCCAATAATATCGGCCGCTGGGCGCTCTTCTACATCTCCTGCAGCATCCGCAACCAGGATCGAATCGCTGGTCGAAGACGTGGGAAGGTTTTCAATGCGTTCGTCTCCGGCAACATCAAGCGTGGTCGTGGGATTGGTCGTCCCAATTCCGACATTGCCCGAGCCGCTCAGGGTGAAATTATTTCCGGCAAGATCGATATTGGTCGGTTGGCTCAGCGAACCGCCAAGGGTCACGGAGCCATTCGTATCCGTTACGCCATTGGAGAGCGTTGCAACGCTCAATGCCGATCCTGGATTGCTCTGAATCAAACCTGATCCCAAGCTCGTGTAAATCGAATCTGCGACATAGAGATCATGCCATTCGTCCGAAGAGGAGCCGAGATCCTGAGTATTGTTGGAACTTGGAACGTTCGGACCGGCTGGGCCTTGCGGGCCTGTTGCACCAGTTGCGCCCTGCGCTCCTGTTGCCCCTGTAGTACCCTGGGGGCCAGTTGCGCCGATATCGCCCTGGGGACCTTCTGGTCCGGTTGCACCCGTTGCGCCGGTAGCACCTGTCGCGCCAGCAGTACCTTGGGGGCCAGTCGCGCCAACATCTCCCTGCGGACCTTCTGCTCCCGTTGCTCCCGTTGCACCGGTAGCACCTGTCGCGCCAGCAGGACCTTGAGCGCCAGTCGCGCCAATGTCTCCTTGCGGGCCTTGAGCACCTGTTGCACCAACATTACCTTGCGGGCCTTGTGCGCCAGTAGCACCCGTCGCGCCAGTCTGACCTTGCGGGCCAGTCGCGCCAATATCACCCTGCGGGCCTTGTGCGCCAGTTGCTCCAACATTGCCTTGCGGACCAATCGCGCCAGTTGCTCCTGTTGCGCCAGTCTGACCTTGCGGGCCAGTTGCGCCAATGTCTCCTTGCGGGCCTTGTGGACCAATCGCGCCAGTTGCACCTTGAGGACCGAT
>DASYAJ010000231.1:0-4499 GCA_036501405.1 Kapaibacterium sp. (SeqCode) | reverse complement strand
GACTCGGCATCGCAATCCTTTCGACCCCGAAAGGCCTGATGACCGATAAGCAAGCACGCCAGGCCAATGTCGGCGGCGAAGTATTGTGCTACGTTTGGTAAGAGAGATTTTTAGAACGCTGCAGCGTTCGCCTGAGCCTTTTGGCTACGGCGGATTAGCATAAGCAAAGGAATTACAACATGTCAAGAATAGGTAAAAAAGTTATTACGGTTCCCAAAGGCGTGACCGTCACATCGAAGGATGGACTGCTCACGGTGAAGGGACCGAAAGGCCAGCTCGAACAGCATATTACACCGGAAATCGGCGTAAAAGTCGAAGGGGACACGCTTTCGTTCACTCGTTCGAGCGACGAAGCTCGTCATCGCGCATTGCATGGCCTGACACGCGCGCTCGCCAACAACATGGTCGTAGGCGTAACGAACGGTTACCAGAAAAAGCTGGAATTGGTCGGCGTCGGTTACAAAGCGGAGAAGCGCGGCAAGTGGGTGCAGTTCGCGCTCGGCTTCTCGCACCCGATCGCTTTCGTTCCTCCTCCGGAGATTACAGTCGATATTCCGGCCCCGACACAGATCATAGTGAGCGGAATCGATAAGCAGCTCGTCGGCGCTGTTGCCGCGAAGCTTCGCTCGATTCGTCCGCCGGAACCCTACAAAGGCAAAGGCGTGAAATACTCGGACGAGAAGATCATTCGTAAAGCAGGAAAGACGGCAGGAAAATAAGATGGCATCGAAACTGAAATTAAAAGACCGTGAAGCGCGCCGTGAACGCCGCCGCTTCAAAATTCGCAAGACCGTTCGAGGAACAGCCGAGCGCCCACGTTTGGTTGTGTTCCGCAGCAATGCGGGGATGTACGCCCAGCTTATCGACGACGCGCAGGGTTTTACCCTTGCCGCATCCTCAAGCAAAGGGCTGAATGGCAAGAAGAGCGAACTCGCGAAACAAACGGGTGCCGCGCTTGCGACAAAAGCTCAGGAAAAAGGAATTAAATCGGTCGTTTTCGACCGCAATGGATATTTGTATCATGGCCGCATCAAAGCACTCGCCGATGGCGCGCGCGAAGGAGGCCTGACGTTCTAATATGGCAAAAATTCGATCAGCCGAACTAAATCTCAAGGACAAGCTTGTCGCGGTCAATCGCGTGGCAAAGGTCGTCAAAGGCGGGCGCCGCTTTAGCTTTAACGCGATCGTCGCCGTCGGCGATGGTTCCGGACACATCGGCATTGGGCTGGGAAAGTCCAATGAAGTAGCCGACGCCGTGACGAAAGCAACGGAAGACGCGAAGCGCAACGTGCATTCGATTCCGCTGCGCCGCGGAACGATTCCCCACAGCACATTCGGGAAATTTGGCGCGGGAAAAGTGTTTCTGAAACCGGCTTCGCCCGGAACGGGACTCATCGCCGGCGGTGGCGTTCGTGCTGTGCTGGAACTTGCCGGTGTGCAGGATATCCTGACGAAATCGCAAGGCTCCTCGAACCCGCACAATCTCGTCAAAGCGACGATGGCCGCGCTCGAAAGCTTGAGCGACGCGCAGATGGTTTCCGAACGCCGCGGCGTTTCGCTGACAAAAGTTTTTAACGGATAAGATTTGTAGCTGTAACCTACCGGTTACGGCGAGATCATACACCGTGACCTAAAGGTCACGGCTACGATAGATAGGATAGATTTAAATGGCAACGACAAAAAAGATTCTAGTCAAACAGACTCGTTCGATCAACGACACACTTCAGGTCCACAAGCGGACAATCAAGGCGCTCGGCCTTGGCCGCCCGAATTACGTTGCCATCCACAACGATACGCCCGCCATTCGCGGCATGATCCGCACGGTGCAGCATCTCGTTCAGGTCGAAGACGCGAAGTAATTTTTTTATTCGGCTGCCCTTCTCAGTCGATCGTTGATCGCCCGGCCCAGTCCAATTTCCGGGAACGGTTCCACAAGTATTTCCTTCAGTTTTAGCGAGTCCAGATGCCGCATGGCCGCGAAAAGATAGCGGCTGGCTTCCCGAAGGTTCCCATCCGGCGATAATACTATTTGATGTTCCGGCGGAACTTCCGGGCAACGTTTTTGAAAGCTGAGAATGCCCGTAAGATCGGGATTTGTTTTCGTAAGATCAATCGGGCCAAGTTTCAGCGGCGTTCGGGTCGCATAATGATGCCCCAAACTTCCGGGCATGACCGCATTCGATTCACCAATCGTGACTGGCCCAATCACACTCTCGATCTCTTCAACAGAAGTTCCACCGAGTCGTAAGATATGAATCGTTCCATCCTGTTCCGCTACGATTGTCGATTCCAACCCCACCGAACATTCGCCACCATCGAGAATGTACGAGATTTGGTTACCAAGCTGGTCCTGTACATGCTGTGCCGTTGTAGGGCTGACGAAGCCGAACGGGTTGGCGCTCGGCGCGGCAAGCGGGAACTCCAGTTGTAAAAGGAGTTCGTAAGTCAGAGGATTTTGCGGAACTCGGACGGCGACGGTCGCAAAGCCGGAGGTGACAATGTCCGGTACACTATCTCGTTTTTGCAGTACGAGCGTTAGCGGTCCCGGCCAGAAGTGTTGAGCAAGAGCCAATGCCCAATCTGGGAATTGTTTGACGTATAGCGATAACCGATCTTTATCCGGCCCATGGACAATGAGCGGATCGAACTTCGGACGATTTTTTACTTCGAAAATATGAAGGACGGCATTCTCATCCAACGCATTTGCAGCAAGGCCATAGACGGTCTCCGTCGGAATCGCCACGAGCAATCCGCGAGAAAGCAGTTCCCGCGCTTTTGCAATATCTTTTCCGATGTCCGCCATTGTTAAACCGACTCGACGACCACGCGGGGCGTCACAGCTTTTTTATCGAGCAACGCCGGCCAGTAGGCTACGACTTCGCTCGGCTTTGGCCTGCCACCGGCAAATCCCGTGACGCTCGGCGGACCCGTGAGTATGAGAGGAGCAATTTCCTTCCCAAACCGCTCGATGGAATGTTTATCTTGTCCGCGAACACCCCATTTCACGACGACTTCCTGCACTTCGTCCATCACCCCTGGCGTGAGTGGGCCATGACAGGAATTGACTCCGAGAAATTCCGTACGCATTTCTTCGAAGCTGCAACCAGCATCTTTGAGGCGAGTGCGAAGAATTTGATCGGCCAGCCGCGCTTTGTGCATCGCGTCGGGCCAGGTGTAAGTTAGGGTTCCCTGTGCAGAAAACCCATCGCGGTAAGACATGGAAACTTTGTAGGAGTCGGTCGCAGATCGTCCTTTGATTCCCGAAACCAGCACCCGGTCGCGGCCTTGTTCCTGAAGCTGAATCGTTGTGAAATCGGCAATGCAATCGGGAGTAATATAATCTTTCGGATCGCCGATCTCATAGAGGCATTGTTCGGCAACCGTCTGCCGCGAGACCAGCCCACCGGTCTTCGGATGCTTCGTGATAAAAAAGCTCCCGTCCGGGGAAGCCTCGGCAATCGGGAACCCGATATGCGCCATATCCTTCACCGATTTCCAATCGGCTGAAAAATTCCCACCCGAAGATTGCGCGCCGCATTCCAGAATGTGCCCGGCGACCGTTCCGGCAGCCATCAAATTCCAATCGTCCGGCTTCCATCCGAATTCGTGGATCATCGGTGCGAGCGTCAAGCCCGTATCGGTGGTGCGCCCGGTAATAACGATTTGCGCGCCCTGGTTTAGCGCTTCGACGATCGGCCACGCGCCGAAATAGACGTTGGCCGAAAGGACGCGATCGCGAACGGAGCGCAGCGCCTCGCCGGTTTCCATATTTTTCAACGGATGTCCATCCTTCATCAGCGAATCGATGGAACCTAAGATGTTATCGCCGAGCACAACACCGACACGAATCGAAATACCGCGCCGCTTTGCTACTTCGAAAATCGCATCGCGGCAGCCTTCGGGATTCACGCCGCCGCCATTGGTGATGACCTTGATATTTTTCTCGACAATATCCGGCAAAATCGCGTCGATCACATCGATAAGATCGCGGGCATAGCCCGCTCGCGGATCTTTCAATTTTTGCTTTTGCATGATGGACATCGTCACCTCGGCGAGGTAATCCATCATCATATAATCGAGCGGGGAATCTTTAGAGGCGCGGTGAATTTGGTCGATCGGCGCCGATGGCAGATCGCCCCAAAAGCCCTGCCCGGAGGCTATGCGAATGCGTTGTTTCACGGGTATTGATGTAGAATTCGACTAAACACGGAATTCGTGCGCATTTCTCCGTATTTTTGTAGAAAATTATTTCAGGTATGAATATCGGAATTTTAGGGACAGGAATGGTCGGCCAGACGATCGGAACGAAATTGGTGGAACTCGGTCACGCCGTAAGAATGGGTTCCCGCTCCGCCACGAATGAAAAAGCAGGGGAGTGGGTAAAAAAGAACGGCCAGCACGCTTCGCAAGGCACATTTGCCGATGCGGCAAAATTCGGCGAGATTATTTTTAATTGCACCGGCGGGATGGTCTCGCTCCATGCACTCCGAATGGCCGGC
>DASYAJ010000230.1:0-2233 GCA_036501405.1 Kapaibacterium sp. (SeqCode) | reverse complement strand
TTTCGGGAACCGGGCCTTACAGTGTGACGACGGGATGGGCAAGTGCGGGTAGCTCCGCGCCGTTGTTTGTTCGTCGGACGACCGATACCGCTTATGCATCGACGACACCAGGTAACGATAATACTTTGGTGCTTCCGCTTGCCGCAAATGCAACGTACACTTTTGAAGCATTTTTATCCTGTTCGGATTCCCTTCAAAGCAGTATTACCGGGAAGATTGGTTTTATCGATTCTTCGAGTACGATGCTGAAATTTGGTGTAAACTCTGCGGGGGGAGCGCCAGTCGGAGCAACTGTTGCAACATCATCTGGAAATGTCGCAGGAATTGTGAGTACTTTATACCTAGAGGATGGCGTTGAGGGAGATCAAAATTTCTTTTATGTGAAAGGAATCGTAACGAATGGATCGTCCGCCGGAAACTTGCATTTGCGGTGCGGTATTTCCAGCAGCCCCTCGAAATATATGCGGGTCTTTTCGAATTCCTATCTCACGGCTACGCGTGTGCAATAAACGGCGTTTCTCTGATCGAAAACCAAACGCTCCTGAACATTCAGGAAGAGTGAACGTCGAAAAATTTTTGAAAATCGTGGAACCCAGTGGAATTCATTCATGAAATAAAGGTATCGGTTCATGAAAACACATCCAACACACACTATATAATTGTGGCAACCGCGCGCGCGCACTGCCGAAATTGGCTCGGATTCGATGAGCAGCATTTTTTCACCGAAACATAGTGGGAGATAACGCAACTCCACGATTGGCGCTCGTGACCGGGGCTGGCCGCGGGATTGGCCGTGCGATTGCGCTTCATTTTGCGCAGGAGGGAATTCCGGTCGTTCTTGCTGCGCGCACGAGCGAGGAAATTAGCGATATTCGGAATGAAATTATTTCGAATGGCGGAAAAGCCTACGCAACGCCATGCGATGTGAGCAATGCCTCTGAAGTCACGGCGCTTGCCACGGACGTGCTCGCGGAACTCGGTCCGGTTTCGATCCTTGTGAATAATGCGGGGATCACGTCATCGGCGAAGTTTGTCGAAACGACGGACGAGATGTGGCGAGATACGTTCGCGGTGAACGTCGATGGGGCATTTTATGTGACGCGGGCGTTCCTACCGGGCATGCTTCCCGAAGGCGGGCACGTCGTTTCCATTGCTTCGACGGCCGCGATGGAAGGGTTCCGATTTACCTCCGCTTATACCGCCTCGAAACATGCCTTGCTCGGACTGATGCGTGCGCTTGCGGCGGAATATAAAGAGTCCCATGTAATATTCAGCACCATCTGCCCCGGCTTTACTCGCACACAAATTTTGTCCGAAGCCATCCAGGCTTCGATGAATCGCGGTCGTTCGCAGGAAAAAGCCGAAGCGATGTTCGCCATGATGAACCGAGAGGGGAGGATCATCGAACCGGAGGAAATTGCGGAAACTGTCTATAAAATTATTAATCCTATCGGCGACGATGCGCGGAACTTGATTTCGGGCGCGGCGTATGATTCTTTTGGAACGGTTTTAACATAGGATTTCTTATCATTCTGAAAGGAATAATCACCGCATTTCTCATTTCAAGTTCGACCGCGACGAGGCGAATGAGCGATAAACATTTTATCGATAGTAATATCGCAATTTATGGGATGGATGAAGCATCCGTAAAGGGCCGAATTGCATTGCGTCTCCTTGCGGAACGCTCTCGAAGCCGGTTGCTCGATATTCTATTCCGAAGATTTTAAGGATGGTCAAATCATTGAAAAAAAGTTGACAATCCGAAACCCTTTTATTCGATAATCAAAACAATATTGAGAGAAACTTTTAAGTATTTCGAAACGCACAAAGCCCGCGAACGCGCGGCGGTCGTTACCATCATCCGTTCGAACGATGACGAAACTCGCCGCGCGGCGCTGGAACATCTGAGTGAACTTGCGCTGCTCGCCGATACGGCTGGCGCCGACGTCCTTTACCGCATGACGCAGGAACGAGCATTGCCGGATGTGGCGCTCTATCTCGGAAAAGGAAAAGTCGAAGAATTAAAGCGGCATATCGAGATGCTTCAAATCCAGATCGCGATTTTCGACGATGAATTGAGCCCGGTGCAGATGCGGAATCTCGAAAAAGAACTGAATATCAAGATTCTGGACCGGTCGAGCCTTATTCTCGATATTTTTGCCAGTCGGGCAAGAACACGCGAAGCCAAAACGCAGATCGAACTCGCGCAGCTCGAATATCTACTTCCGAGGCT
>DASYAJ010000229.1:0-3337 GCA_036501405.1 Kapaibacterium sp. (SeqCode) | reverse complement strand
CCCCAATCCCTTGCCATGCCACACCGCCGCGCCAAGCACAACCGCTGCATCGGCATTGAATGCCGTGACCTCCTCGATGCGAGAATAGGTCGGAAAAAAAAATGCGTTGAAAAATGCAATTCCCATGAAGAGCAGAGAGAGAAGAAGCGCACGCAGAGCGATACGCAAAAGTTTTCGGGCCGGACGAAGAACTTTTTTGGAGCCAGTTAACAGCACAGCCAGCAAGAATACTTTTGCTATCAAAATCATGATTGCGGCTTCGGAAGAAAACTCGTCGGTTGGGGTATGCCTAATTCCGAAATTCAGCCATAAAAGAATTCCTACTAATAGACATGCACTCACGGTCCGAAGACGACCCATTCGTTCAGGACGAACAAAGGCAAAGGCCAGCAATGCACTTATGACGACAACGAACAGAAGAGAGTACAGATCGCTCAGTGTCGAGAGCCGAAAAAACAAAGGAGCAAGTCCCTGCCCTTCATAACGTGCCTGGGTAAGAACGATGTACGAAGCGATTTCGCCGGCCAAAGCCAAAACGAGCAAAAACCGTTTTTGTCGCTCCGTTCGCGGCGCATCGGGAGTCTCGCTGTTGAAAGGTTGCGGATTAAGCGTCATCGGCTGTAATGAGACAACAGGACCGTCGTAAGGGTTCGAATGAACTGAATCGGATATTAGGAGGTTTCAGATTATCCAAGCCTCAGCGGTTGAGGAAGCACGGGTCATCGATTATGGACGATCATTCCTCTATAAACGATCATCCTAATTGCCCTCTTTGCGCGGAAGCCCTCGTTTCAATTCTTCACCACCTCATTGGCGGAACTTACTTTTATGGCGCTCGGCGGCGGGCGCGAGATCGGTGCTAATAGTTTTTACTATGGCATCGATGGGCGCGGCCTTCTGGTCGATGCCGGTCTGCATCCCGAAAAAACGGAGTGGGAAGCGTTCCCAGCCCTGAAGCACCTTGGCGGCGCTTCCGTGGAGCACATGCTGCTCACGCACGCTCACACCGATCATTTAGGCGCGGTTCCGTTCATCCGACAGACCTTTCCAGATATTCCGATCCACGCGACGAGTGAAACGATCGAACTTGCGCGTATTATGCTGCCGAATTCTGCCAGCTTGCTTCCAAAGCAGCATTCGCAAGCTGTGCTGAACGAACTTCCGCTCTACAATCTTGCTGCACTGCCTGCGACATTCGATAAAATGGAACCGTTCGAGCTTGGAACGTCGAAGGAACTTTCCTCGCTCGATTCGAAAATCACCTATTTTCCAAGCGGCCACATTCTGGGCGCTGCAGGAATCCTAATCGAAACCAACGGAACGAAAATATTTCACACGGGCGATACGTCGCTCCATCCGCAGCGGCTTGTTACGGGCGCCCAGCTTCCGGAAGGACCGATCGATGTGCTGGTGACAGAATCCACAAATGGCGTGGTCGATGCCTATCTCACCCACTCCCGCGAAAAAGAATTGGAACGATTGATCGAGACGATCAACGAGACGCTGGCCGGTGGAGGATCTGTGCTCATGCCGGTTTTTGCATTGGGAAAGTTGCAGGAAATGCTGGCCATGATTGGCGACGCGATGCGGACAGGAAAAATCCCCAAAGTTCCGATCTATACCGGCGGCATGGGCCGCAAAGTAAGCGAGGTCTATGATAAATTTTTGACAAGTCGCTCTCGAACGAATGTCTTCGATAAGACCTCCGACATCGAGCAAGCAGAACTTCCGCGCCGCGATGGACTTTTCGGCGCAGCCTATTTCCGGGAACCGAGCATTGTGCTTGCGGCAAGCGGAATGATGCAGGATGGTACTTCCAGTTACTTGCTCGCTCAGCGCTGGCTGCGTCATGCTAATTTCTCGATTTGTTTTGTCGGTTATACCGATCCTCGCACACCGGGCTACGCCGTTTCCCATGCCGAGCGCAATACGCGGATTCGTTTCGGTTCCATGAAGCGCGATGTACCGGTGCGCTGCCGCATCGAGCGATTTCGTTTTAGCGCACATGCGCGCCGCGAAGAATTGCTCGAAATTGTCACACGCCTTCAGCCCCGGAACGTCGTGCTGACGCATGGCGATGAAAAAGCGATGGCGGCATTCGGCGAATTGATTGTGCAAACCCATCCACACATGACGGTTTCCGCGCCAGAAATTGGAAAATGGTATCGGCTGAATTAATCCGCGCTCTTATCGTCTCGAAAAATTGACTAATCGTAAGAGCGCAAGGTCCTGAAGATTATTGGCTTCGCGCACGGGAACCGTAAAGTTATTTCCGATAATAGAAAACGCAAGCAGTTCGCCATCGAGCGTCTGAAGATAACCAGAAATTGAGCGATCGCCAGTGAGGAAACCCGTCTTGGCATGAACGTTCCCTTCTGCTCGAGAACCCTTCAGCCGAGAAGAGAGCGTTCCATCGGTTCCCATGACCGGCAGCGATGCTAAAAACGAGGGATACACATTCGGGCGGCTGTGCATCGCAGTAAGGAGCTTGACGAGATCGTCCGCGCTGACAAGGTCCATGCGGGAAAGGCCCGAACCATCCGCGATTGCCACGCGAGAAGAATCGATCCCAATCGAATTGAGAAACCGTTTCATCACAGAAATTCCCGCCTTCCAACTTCCCTCTCCGCCAATTTCTTTTCCAACGGTTCGGAACAGTTCCTCCGCGAAGAGATTATCGGATTCTTTATCCATTTCGCGAACAATAGTGGAAAGCGGAGGGCTGGCATAACTCGCAAGCACGCGCGCTTTCAAAAAAGGATAAGGCTTCGTACGATCGCGGGAAGTTTTTGCTTCTCCCGAAACTTCGATTCCGTGTTCTTCGAGGGTCTCCGTAAGAATCGTTGCGACAAAAAGCGTCGGGTCCGCCATGGCGAGCTGCTGCACGGTCGCGGTCCCATGCAGAGGAATTTGGCCGCGGACCGCTATTTCATTGGCATCGATCTCGCGGGAAATATCGATCGAAGATGTACCCGTTGCGATCACGGAATCCGGTTGGCGCCGACGCTTAGTGGAAAGAGAATCCGCTTTTGTAATGCCATAATTATCGATGGAGACAAAATCTGTCGAGGGATTGACCTCATACTCCACCGCCGCACCCGGCCCAATACCAGGAGTAACCGTCACCGCCACCTGATCTTCGTTAAAGACCAGCGCCGAGACTGGCATCGCATAATAATACGGAATATCTTCGATCGCCCATCCTTGCGGATAATATTCGGGCGTGAAGTAAGAATCGTCGCCAATAACGTTGCCATCAATTTTGCGAATGCCCTTGTGCTTCAGAGAATCGGCCCAGGCATCGAAGACGGTTAATTGCGTGGAATCGGAAAAATAG
>DASYAJ010000228.1:0-12097 GCA_036501405.1 Kapaibacterium sp. (SeqCode) | reverse complement strand
CTGGGAACCGGACGACAATCTTCACCTTCTGCGTATCGGGAACTTGCAGCACCGCGGTGGGATAAGGGAACGTATTCGTGCTGTCGCCGATGGAGCTGCCAAGCCCGGCCAGCTTGTAGTACGCCGGCGCGGCGAGTGTATCGCCCAGAATGATCCGCGATTTTTTCTTTGGATGTGGGTGTTGCGCCCGCGCGGCACCTGCACAGGCCATTGCGAGAATCATCGCAAGCCAAATCCCCCACCCGCTCCGAACATGACGGCCCATACCATTTTCAACGCAAAATGGAGGGTGATGTTCCGGAAGGGAATTTTACTCGAATGGGTGTTTCCCAAGCAAATTGAAAATCGAAAGCGATGAAATTATTATTTCTTTGAGAAGTGAAGTATGGTGTTGCAACAAAATGGCGAAACTGACTCATACCCGGCATTTTTAAGAATCACAAATTCGAAAAATATGGGACAAAAAATAGGGCGGCCCTGCGAGAAAGACATCGGGTATCCGGAGACCGGCGGAAGAACAGAACGCGTGCTTGCGCAGACTTTCTGCCAGTGAATCCGCCGGCGGAGTGCAACCGAATATCTAACGACGTTCGGCGGCAACTCAGTACAAGGGATAAAGAACCGATATTCCCAAGTATCAGCGGGCGCCTGCCTTGTGTGAAGATCGTCATCATGATCGATCCCACGAGAGACCGCTGGCTTCCCCTGTCCCTCAGCTCGCGGATAGGTTTTGCAACCCAGTCGGCGAAGCGTTTTGGAGTTCTCCGCTACCGTAAGATTGCTTGGGCAAGAGGCGCCAAAACTAAGAAACGGCGCCTTTCGTGCGTGCAAGCTTACGATAGCGGAGCGGGGCCTGTCGTTGGAATCAAGCGTCAAGCGTCCTATGGCTCACTGTTGGTTCTTTTTTCATTGTGCTCCGGATGCCTTCGTTGCAAGGACCGCAAGGTCCGTACAGCGGATGTCTTCCTCGAAGGGCCGTCCTTTTCGATGGCCACGAAAGCCATCTCTATATAGCTACAAAAATTTCGGGACGGAAGTTCAGAAAAAAATCGCGCGTCTGCGTGATTTTAAAAAAATGAGTCTACTTGATCGAATCAATGATCTCTCCTGTGTTTTGCTGGACGTGGGATTTTACCTGATCCCAATGGGTCTTGAAAAGAATGGCGTAAGCAAAATAGCCACTGAAGACGAGCATGGCGATTCCGGTTCCCAGATTAATTTTTTGCAGCGTATTCGATTGGAAGCCTCGATGATGTTTGGAAATCCAGCGAATGAGGATGGTGAACCATCCGAAGGTTCCCAATCCTGCTCCCGCCGCGAAAATAAGGTTGTAAGTAAATCCAGATTGCAACACTCCCCAACTTCGCCACAGGCCGGAAACGATAATCCATTCGGGAACTGCCATGACATTCGTGGCATAGAGAAGAACACCAATGGAAAAAGGTCCGAAGAGGCTTTTTTGCTGCTCGCGTTTCATCGCCGCGGTTTCGAATCGGTTCAGGTGCTCGTTCTCCTTTTCGGCTTTGACGGATTCTTCCATTTGGCGGACAGATTTTTTCGAAAGTTGTCGGATGCCGAGAAACAAAAGCGCTGCAAAGCCGACGAGTTCGAAGCCAAGATTGATGACGGGGGATGTGACCAGGAATTCGTTAATCTGCGCGGCGCCACCGCAGTAGATCAGGTCCATGAGCGAGGCGCCTGCTCCGACAGCAATGCCGAATTTGAAGCCGTATTTGAGGGTACGCGAAATGGCGGCCGCATTGACTGGGCCGATCGGCATGGACATGAGCCAGCCTGTTACAAGTCCAGCAAGAATCGCGAGAATCACTGCGTCGTGGTAGCTTTTGTGTGGCCGACTTGGGAAAGCGTTCGGCGTAGTTGCGCGGCATGGGTATGGTCGTGCTCCTCGAGGATTTCGAGCATTCGGACGACATTCATTTCGCCATACTTGGAATGGATGCCAGTTAATTCGAGTTCCCTGGGTTTCAAGCTGCGAATAATTGCGTGGGTTTCGGTTCGCGACTGTCGCAAATCGGTGAGGCCGCGATCGTACTCCTTCTCATTGTAGCGACGTTCGATGGCGAGAGCATCGGGATTCATTTGCTGAAAATGTATAATCGTTCCATCGATAAGGCCGCGAATGCGTGTCTGCCACAGCCGCTCGACATCGAGCATGTGATAGAGGATTTCGGTTGCGCTGAATGCTTTCGACGAAGGCTTACTTTGCGCGAGTTCGCGCGGATAGCTCTCGGCTTCTTCGAGGAAAACCTGGAAGCTTTTATTTAATGCCGCCAGAATTTCTTCGGGTCGGCGTGCGCGTTCGGTTTGCTGGCTCATGCGATGGAATGGGAAGATCGGTTTCGTCGATCGTTTTATCGTAACCAAGATAAGCGAGGTCGGCGTTCGGATGGTGCGAAAGAAAATCGGCAATGGGCTTCGGCGCAAAATCGCGAACGAGCGTATTCAGCCCTTCGCCCGACATTTCTTCGAGGCTCGAACGATAATCGGAAAAAATCTTAGAAAGATAAACGATGTTCTTGCGGCGATCAAAATAATTTTTCGTCGAGTCGGCGAGGAATATGCGGAGCTGGGCGTCGAGTTCATCACTCAAGTTCGTTCCATCATAAGGCTTGCGCCGAAGAGCAGGCGAGGAACGGGTTCCATCGTAAAGCGCGAAGAATGCTCGTGGTTCCCGAAAATGCTTGGCGATAATCGTATGCTCGATGTCATCGAGCGAATAAAGCTGGCCACCGACGCGGACGATCTTGGCATACCGGAATCCCGAAATATCGTCGATCGAAGTGGCTGTGTTCGATCGGATAAGATCGAGCACATAAGCGTTATGCGTATTGATCCAGAACGAGAGTTGATCGGCGCGGGAATTAAACCCATCCGGGTTCGTCACAGCGATCTCGGTCAGGTATTCGGTGAGGTCGGTATCGGCAACGAGTGGAACGATCCTAATCGCACCATTTTCTTCGATGACCGCGGTGAGGCACCGCGCATAGAGCGAATCGTTCACGGCAGCAAGGGCCGCGCGATCGGGCTGGCCGTCGAGCGATGTTTTTGGAACTGTTCCGCACGACGCGGCTCCGAAGATCGCGAGCACAATCGCGGACCTTCGGATATGAGAGAGAAAATTACAATGCATGCAGTGTCACATCACGCCACGACTTCCTCTTTCATTCCGCTTTCCTGGGCAACACCATATTCTTTCAGCTTGCGCCAGAGCGTCGTATTCGAAATACCGAGCCGCTCGCAGGTCAGCACTTTATTGCCGTGCGTAGCCCGCAGCGTTTCGAGGATATACCGGCGTTCCAAGTCATCTAACGTTGGCTGATCGCCAAGGATTTCCTGAATATTAACGCGAGTTTCTTCGAAGTCCTTAGGGAAATGTTCTGACCCAATGAGGGAGCCTTCGGCGAGAATGACGGACCGTTCGAGTACATTCTGGAGCTCGCGGATATTTCCCGGCCACGCGTAGTTCGTGAGCTGATCCAATGCTTCGCTGGAAAGCCGGCACTCCGGACGCGCGAATCGCTCCGAAAATTTGCTACAGAAAAATTCGGCAAGTAATGGAATGTCTTCCTTTCGTTCCCGCAAGGGCGGCAGCATGAGCGAGATGACGTTCACACGGTAGTATAGGTCCTCTCGGAACCGTTTTTCCGCAATGAGCTTCTTCAAGTCCTTGTTCGTTGCGCAAATAATACGGACATCGACGACGATCGGTTTAGCATCGCCGATGCGGAAAATTTTATGGTCCTGTAGAAAGCGAAGAAGCTTCACCTGCAGTGGCAATTCCATTTCACCAAGTTCGTCGAGGAAGATTGTCCCGCCATTGGCTTCTTCGAAGAGACCTTTTTTGTTCGTCTGTGCGCCCGTGAAAGCGCCTTTGACATATCCAAAGAGTTCGGATTCCTGCAAGTCCTTTGGCAGCGCGCCGCAATTGATCGGCACGAATGGCTTGTTCTTGCGCGGAGAGTTGAAATGGATTGCTTCGGCGATGAGTTCTTTTCCGGTGCCGGATTCCCCGTTGATAAGCACGGAAGAATCGGTTGGGGCAACCTTTTTTACGACCTGCAGCACGGAAAGCAGCTCGGGATCGTCTCCAATGATATTTTCGAAACCCTCGTGAAGGCCTGCAATCCGAGTGCGGAGGTCGATCGCGGTTTGGAGGCTGCTTTTTTCTGCCGCTTTTTCGACGAGTAGAACGAGTTCATCCGGAACGATATCGGCCTTGCGCAAATAATCGTAAGCGCCGGCCTGCATGGCCTGAATGCCGGTCCGCTCGGAACCGGCTCCGGTCATAACGATAATTTCGGTTCCCGGCGATTTCTGCCGGATCCTCTTTACCAGTTCGATGCCCGATATCCCGGGCATATTCATATCGGTCACGATCACATCGGCGCCTTCTTCCTCGAAGGTCTTCATCGCGTCTTCGGCCGTCGAAGCTGTCGAAACGCGATGACCGCCGTGTTCTAAAATCGTGCGGTAGGTCAGGATGATATTTTGCTCGTCGTCGACTAATAATACGTTTGCCATGTGAGTATCGATTACAACAAAACGAACGAAGATTCATGCCGAATTTCGTTGGATAGCTCGTTGAGGCCACGAAGTAAGCACCAGTGAGCCGGTTTGGGCTTTCTATGCGCGAAAACTCAGGATGCAGCTGAACTCTCCGACTTCGGGAGCGCGATTAGAATTTCCGTCTTGGTTTCCTTACTTGAACATTCAAGGGTTCCATGATGAAGTTCGACGATGCGCTTTACGAGTGGCAATTTCAGACCCAGGCCCTGACGATGTTCGAGGGATGCATCGCTTAAAAAAAGCGACGATAGTTCCTCGGACGAAGGCTGTGGGGTGCGGTCGTCGGCAATGCGGATTTCAACGTCGGTGTTCGAAGTGAGTGAAAAATGAATCTCCTTCGCTCCGGCGTGTGCAGCCGAATGCGCCAGCGTTTGCAAAACAAACGCGAGCGCGCCTGCATCGGCAATAGCCATTACCTGCCCTTCTGGAATGGAAACACGCACCGGAAGGCCTTCGCGCTGAAGATCTTCGGCACGCTTGCGAACGAATTCCGAAAGGTCGATCGCTGCTGGAAGAATGGAAGTCGTCGAAGCGAACTTCGCAAATTCCTGCACCGTCTCTTTCATAGCATTACACTCTTCCTGAATGCTATTCAGAAACGGCTCGATTTCGGAAGCCGAGACCGTACCGCCAGCAGCAATATCCTGAATGAGATAGACCGAACTCGTGATCGCACTGATTGGATTATTCAGTTCGTGCGCAAGCCGTCTGCTCAAACGCGAAAGCATTTGAAATGCCGGGCCATCTAAGTTCTCCGTTGCAGAATTCATCGTAGTTTCAATAGCGAAGCTTCATAAAGAATCATGCCAATATTGTTTTAAGACACAAAGCAAATTCTATTTATGCTTCTTTGAAGCGCCTTCATTTGCGTTAATGTATTCGAGACCTTTTTTCGCGTCTTCGTTTTGGGGCTGAAGTTTCAGGAGCTTTTCGTAATAAATTTTCGCCTTCGGAAGATCCTGTTCCTGAACGTAAGCGGCCGCCAGAATGCTTTCGAAACTGGGAAGATATTGGGTGTTCGATGCTTCAAGGCTTTTGACCGCTGGCTCTGTATGCTCGACCGATTTTTTCCAGTCTTTATCCGCGAAATAGTGAAAACCGATAAAGCCATCGGCAATGGCGGCGGTATCTTTGCTCTGGGCTGCGTCGGCAGCATCTTTGAATTTCTGGAATGTTTCCAGCGCCGTGTCCGAACCCGCACCGGCCGTTTCTGCACCAATCGACATTTGCATCAGCACTTTGAGCGAATGAGGATTGAGCGCCAGCGCCTTGTTATAATAGGTATTCGCTTCTTCCGGCTTTTTCGCAAAATCATAGACCTGGCCGGCGGAGAGATACGACTCCACGCTCGGATTCTGATCGGCCATTTGCGCGAACACCTTCGCCGCATCTTCGTATTTCTTTTGCTGATATAGCAAGTTTCCAATCACCGATTCCGTCTGGAGCTTTTCCTGTGCGGTGCGGACCGTATCGCCGACGAGCGATTGCTGCATCTTATCGATGGCCTGCGCGGTATCGACGCCGCTCAAGAGCAGTGCCTCACCATAGAATTCCAAGTCTTTCGGGCCTAACTTCTGGGAATTTTTATAAACGTCCAGTGCCTTCGCATAGTCCTTCGAGTAAAAATAGCTGCGCGCCAGCAAATTTTGCGAAAGCGCTTTCAAGGAATCGTTCGAAGAGACGGCTTGCAATGCCGGAAGAGCATTCTTGTAATCCCCCGCTTCCACTAAGGCCTGCGCATAAAGCCATTGGCCTTTGATGTCATTCGGGCGAAGCTTCACGTAGCGATCGGCATACGTTGCGGAATTCGGATATTGCTTGGCCAGAAAATAGAGATTGGCGATCTGATAATATGCATCGGCATACGTCGTATCGATTTGAATGACCTTCAGCCATTCTTTTGCCGATTCGTTGTACTTGTAACGGCGCAAATAAAGTCCGGCGAGTTCGGCATGAACGCGAAGGTCGTTCGGATCGAGCTTCATCGCCTGCTCATACTGCCCAATGGCAAGATCGGGAATGTGCTGGCGCTCATAGAGCGCGGCAAGACCGAGGTAGGAACGAATATCTTTCGCATCCAGCGCCTGTGCCTGATACAACGTAATCTCCGCCGATTTCAGCGAATCGATTGAAATGTAATAGCGACTGAGCGCCACCATGCTGCCGACATCTTTGGGATCGATCTTGATCGCCTGATGAAATTCGTCGAGCGCATCATCGACTTTCCCCTGCTTGCCATATACTTCTCCACGCGCAACGCGCACAAGCGCATCGTGGCGATCGATATCGAATCCGGCCTGCGCTTCGGTCAGCGCGTCCTGCGTTTGATTAAGATCCAGCAGCGCGATAGCAAGTCCGGCATGGGCTTCCGCGTTTTTGGGTTCCGCGGCGATCATCTGGCGGAGCTGGTCGGCCGCTTCTTTCGGATTTCCGAGATCGACAAGCTTGAGCGCGCTGGTCACTTTTACGTCATGCGCCTGCGACCACGCAGCCTGCGTGAAAATAAAAAATACGAGAACTAAGGAAAAAAATCGTCTCATGGATTCATCAAAACGATAATGATGCTAAAACTATTTCTTATTATAATCTAACCAAGAAAAATTCTGAAAATCCATCCAATCCTGTAAATCCTGGTTCTGTTTATTTACTTTTCACGAGTTTGATGGGCTGCGTGATCGGCAGCACGTCGAAATTCTTGAATACGAGCTGCCCGTGCGAAGTCGATGCGTAAGCCAAAAACCCGCGTGGAACCGTATTCGGCACTTCGAACGAGTAGCCGCTGACCCGCGTCACGAGTGGATAGAGTGCTTCCGCGATGTATGCCATGTGCAGCAGCACGGGTTCGATCAACCCTTTGGAACTGGTGTCCGATGGAATAACCGGCAGCGCCTTGACACTCGTATCGTTCTTCGCTTCGAGCGTATGATACCACGCCGAGCCGATAAAACCGATCGCTTTCGGATGCTCACGCACATAGGAAATAATGCTGTCGGTCGTCGAAAAACGGAGGAGATATTTCGCTTTCGGTTCGCTCGCGCCATTTACAATGGAATCCATTACATATTCGATACTCGATGGATATTGCGGCAGCACCAGCGTGACATCACCCCAAGAGGATGGTGTTCCAGCGAACATTTTTGCCAGATCGCTTTTGCGAATGCTCGTCGCGGAATTTTTTGCGGAAACGATGCAGCCGATCCCATCTTCGGCGAGGCGATAAACGGGCACTTCGGACGAATCGGATTTCGCTGCCTGAATTTCTGTCGGCGTCAGCCTTCGATCGATCAGAATAGCGCGAGCATTGTGATTCAAGAGTTCCCGGACCGCTTCGGTTGCACTCACATATTTTACCGTAATATGCGTCTCCGGATTTTCAATCATGTAGCCTTGTAGGAGGCTATCGACCACCGGCTTCAGTGCCTCATCGGCCACAAGCTGAAACGAGCCGTAGGTCGCGGTTTCGCCGGAAGTATTTTCCTTGCTACATCCGCTCAGGATCGATCCGCATACAGCGAAAAGCACAGCGACAACAAAGATGTGCTTTGTCATGGCTGCGGTGGCTGATTGGACGGTGGCGTGTTTTGGCCTGGGAACGTAAAAGAGCCTTTTAGGCCACCCGCTTTGCGAATCATGCTGACGCCGGTAAAGAGACGGAATACTCCGTAGAGTGCAATCACAATCCCGAACCCCGTACGAAAATTCGTGACCGGTCCGGTAAATGTTCCTTCATAAAACAGGACCAACGCCGCAACGACGAGCGCGAAAACGCCGATCAAAAGATAGACTAATCCGGCAATTTTGCTTGGCGGACGTTCAATCGGTCTTCGTCGAGATGATACCATGGGAATTATAACAGCGAAGGAAATCTCTCCTTCGCGCGAATTGCCGTTAGTGCAGCGTAATTAGTGCAGAGTAAAATTAATTTTTCGAGTAATCCAAACTTTGAGCGGAGTTCCGTTTTGTCGTGCAGGAGTAAATTTCGCACGTTTCATGGCAGCGAGCGCGGCATCTTTGAAAATGTCGTAGTCCGATTTCAGGACTTCCACTTTCTTCACGCTTCCATCGACATCGATGAGCGCCTGCACGGTCACGCTTCCTTCGAGTCCGCTTCGGCGCGCCACTTCAGGATACTGGATCAGCTTTTCGATTGGCTGAATTTCGGTCGGCTCCTGCGAAACATCGACAAACTCATCCGGGCTCGGATCGGCTTCTTCGACCGGCTTATCGATGTGGAGTTCCGGGGTTGCTTGCGTAACGGGACCGTTGCTGACAACGGCAGCGACAGGTGCCGGTTGATTGAGATCGGGCAGCGTAAGCTGCGGCGCAACGGCATCTGGGACCGGTACGGGAACGCCGAGGTTCGGCTTTACTACATTGCTTGGCGGGGGCGGCGTGGCCGGCTGCATTTCTTCATCGTGTTCGGTCGAGGGCGGCGGAGCAAGTTCCGCGATCGAATGAATGCGGACGTGGGGCACGTCCTTATCGTCGTTCGAAAACAAGTTCCATCCGACGTAGAATAGAATCAGGAGCAAATGAATCCCGATCGCAATTCCGAGCGCCCGTGAAAAGAACTTTTGCTCGTTCTTTTTTAGGTCCACTCCGCCATACTGCTCGAGTTTGTCCGATACTAAATTGCTTAAAGCCATAATTCTCTTCCTTTGTTATAGTCCTCCGACGAGCGTCTGGTCGGTATCATTCATGGCGACGAGGCTGAAGCGTTTTTCGTGCTGGCCGAGTTCGGCCTGGGTTTCGTTCAAATCGTCGATCATCGTTACGAGCGTTTGGTATTTGGCCTGGCGATCGATTTTGATGAGGGTCGAAAGTTTCGGATTGATCTGCAAGTGTTCCTTCAGAATTTTCGGAAGGTCCGCCTGCGTGATTCTTTGGGGCGCTTCGGTTCCCATATTCCAAAAGACGGCGAGATCTTTCCGAATACGGAGCGTGAGGAGGTTCGACTCGGCGATTTCGACCGGAACTTTCGAATCCGGCGGCATCGTAATCTCCATAACCTGCGGAGTCAGGAGCGTCGTCGTTAACATAAAGAACGTGAGTAACAGAAAGGCAACGTCGACCATGGGCGTCATATCCAAACGCACTCCTAAGCGCGTCCGTTTTTTGCCCTTGCCGCGTTTTCCACCCGATTGTACAATTTCAGCCATGTCTTACGATTGGATCGTTACGATTTGGTTTTGGTCATGGTCACAAGGTTCATGCGTGTCGCGCCCCATTTCTGAAGTGCGTGCATCACATCTTCGACCGTGCCGAAGCTGACCGAGCTATCGGCGTCGATCGCATAGCGCATCGCAGGATTCTGCAAGCGCGATTGCTCGACGACGGTTTCGAGCTGCGCTTTGCTGACAACGACTCCGGCTTTGCCGGCAAGTTGCGCATCGGTCAGTGCCGCGCCAGTCTTGGCATCCACTAAGTTGAGCGGCTTGTAGATTGGCGCGCGGTCCTTTTCATTCGAAAGGCCATATTCGATAATGGTATCCGACGATCCGTCTGGCTTCGCCTTGAGGCCGACCTGGATCGTCGCGAGGTTCGCGTCCGGAAGCTTTGTCGTATCGACGGCCGCAACCGGAAGTTCAATGGTCAGCGGTTCGTCAGACTGCGGCTTGAACTTCGCCGTGAGCATGAAGAAGGTCAGGAGCAAAAAGCCCACATCGACCATCGGCGTCATATCGAGCCGGTAACTATGCCGTTTGAGTTTAATTTTTGCCATTGATTTTTGTAGGCGTGACCTTCCGGTCACGCTATAATAATTTTATGCTCTCCGAGAGCGTGACCGGAAGGCCACGCCTACATTATGCCGATGCTTTCGCAGTCAAAAACCGCGTTTCGAGCTGCTCGATCAGGTTCAGCGCAGCTTCATCGATCGTGTAGATGAAGGAATCGACCTTCGTCGTGAAGAAATTGTAAAAAATGATCGCGATGATGGCGCCGACAATACCGAAGGCGGTATTGACAAGTGCCTCGGAAATACCAATCGAAAGCTGAGTTGCGCTCGCCGCACCCTGCTCGCCGAGCGCGCGGAATGCTTTGATCATACCGACAACCGTTCCGAGTAAGCCGACCATCGTCGAAATCGAGGCGATCGTCGAAAGGCCGATTAGGTTGCGTTCGAGGAGCGGCGTTTCGATGCTCGTCGCTTCTTCGATGGTGCGTTTCACTTCCGCTAATTTCACTTCTGCTGCCATGCGGTTTTCATTGCGGACTTTCTTGAAGCTTTCGAGACCGGCCCGAATGATGTTCGCAATAGTACCACGCTGCTTTGCACAGAGATCGATTGCGGCATCGACGTTTCCTTCGTCCAAACGCGCTTCCACGCTCGAAAGGAATTTATTGATATCGCCCGTACCCTTCGCCTTCGCCAGCGAAAAAAACCGCTCGATGATAAAGGTCAATACCATGATCGTGAGCATGAACAGGAGTGGGACGATAACGCCGCCCGTGTAGATAATGCCCATGACATCCTTCGGATGCTCACGGCCCGCATCCGCAAAGTGCGCCGCCGAGCCGAAGATGAACATGTAAATGAGAACAGCGGCCACAAAGGCCGCGACAATAACAATGGCTACAAAAAGAGAATTTTTCTTCATGGGGTTACAAAATGAAATTTTCAACTAATCCCTCCTTACAAAACGAAATGCCAGTCTAAAAACTGGCCAAATTAGCTCAAAAAGCGAAGATCAAAGAATCGAAGTCCTGTAAATTGCAGGATGGCGAGTATGCGCGTACTGCAAAATGCAAGAATATAACTAATCGAATGTTGCAGTGATGGACAAAGTATCGTACTTCGTATTGCCAAACGCGTCCAGAGCGGAGAAGACTATACGAACATTTCCTAACTCGGAAGAATCGCGTAGAGAAATTGGATACGAGCTATTAAAGCCCCATTTCACGCTCAGATAATGCGTTGTTGCTGGAATGGAATCAGGAATAGCCGGTATTACTTCAAAACCTTCCGAATAGCCAATCGCTTCCTCAGAAGCATGAGAATTGACAGTTTCCTTCATGGAAAACGATGACCCGTTTGTGAGCCATGTTCGGATGGAATCAATAGAAAACAGAATGCTTCCAGACGTATCCGAAGTATGAACATGAATCACCTGCGGGTCCGAGACGAGCCGGATTGTATCGTTCTGCGCAGGCGAGGTACTGTGCGAGCAAGATTCACAAAAAAATCCCGCAACGAGAGCACAGAGCAGCACTCCCAATGCAACAGAGATTTTTTTGTGAATCACAGCGATATAGAGCCTTACTGAAATGTCACCGCGAACGGCGCGATCACATTCGAGTGATCGGGTAGCGTGATGGAAAGGTTACCGCTCACGATCTGGCCATGCAAATTGCCGTTGGGAACTGCAACGTGCCATTTCGTCCGGTACATCTGCTGGTGGCCCTGCATCATCGAAGGCAGCGCGCCGAAGTAAGAGACCATCTGCTTCGCGTCGTTCGTGTGCATAACTGCGCCGCCCGTCTGCATGGAAGCTTGAATGAGCGGAATGTC
>DASYAJ010000227.1:0-3136 GCA_036501405.1 Kapaibacterium sp. (SeqCode) | reverse complement strand
GAGCATTCGAATTCCGCAAAGCACGCAAGTTCAAACGCTGGGACAAAATGTCCAAGGCATTCACCAAAATTGGCCGCGAAATCGCCATCGCCGTTCGTTTAGGCGGACCCGATCCCGCGGCGAACTCCCGATTGCGCATGGCCATCGCCAACGCCAAGGGAGCGAACATGCCGAAGGACCGCGTCGAAGGGGCCATCAAGCGTGCGTCCTCGAAAGATCAGGAAGCATTCCAGGAGATCGTCTATGAAGGCTATGGACCCAGTGGCGTCCCCATCGTCGTCGAATGCGCGACCGATAATCCCACACGAACCGTCGCGAATGTTCGCAGCGCGTTCACCCGCTCCGGAGGTCAGCTTGCGACATCCGGTTCGCTCGATTTTCTCTTCGTGCGAAAGGGCGTCTTCAAGTTCCCAAACGAGGGCGTCGATCTCGATGAACTGGAACTGGAACTGATCGATTTCGGCGCGGAAGAAATAACGACCGAAGAAGGAGAAGTAACGCTCCTCACTTCGTTCCCAGACTTCGTTGGAATGCAAAAGGCGCTCGAAGATCGAAAGATTGCCCTCACCAGCGCGGAAATGCAGCGCCTGCCCACCGTCTTCAAGGAACTATCCGAAACCGACGAGGAACCCGTTCTGGAACTCATCGACAAGCTCGAAGAAGATGACGATGTCCAGGCGGTCTATCATAATCTGAAATAGAACATGGATTTCGCGGACGACTGCTCGCCTGCGGATGGGATGGATTCTCAGGATAGTGTGAGGATTAAAATATTAGTGCCATGGGTGTATCGTTTTGGATCGTTTATGTGTCATTCCCGCGAAGGCGGGAATCCATTCCTCGCATTCCAGAAGTTCTAATTTCCTTCGCTCACTAAAAGACGTTCTTATTTTTATGGCCAACTTTCGCCCGATCAAAAATTCAAACGCTCGCACAACGCCGAGGAATCCTGAACCACCGCCGGTTCAGCAGAGGGATTGGAACCTTATATTCCAAAATCCTTCCCTTTGGTCCGGTCTCGCCGCCGTGGCAATCTCGATCTACGGCATTATCCGCGCCATCGATTTGCGATGGATCTGCGACGATGCGTTCATCACCATGCGCTATGTGCGAAACTTCGTCGATGGGAACGGATTAGTCTACAACATCGGCGAGCGGATGGAAGGCTACACCCATTTTCTCTGGCTGCTCTTGCTCGCGGCCTCGAAAGGGCTCGGATTCGATCCCGTCGATGCGAGTATGTGGCTGGGCATTGCATGTTTTGCGGGAATTTTGATTTTGCTGCTACTGATGTCACATCGCGAGCAGAAAAAGAATCCCATCTCAATTTGGCTGCCCGTTGCCACCACGCTCTTTGCCTTGAATTACGATGCACAGGTCTGGGCCACCGGTGGATTGGAAACCGCGCTCTTCGCGCTGCTCATCGTGCTTGCCTTTTTCATCTTCTTCTACACAAAACTTCCCCCTGCATCGCGTTTCCTTTGGACGGGATTCACGCTCGCGCTCCTTGCGCTCACAAGGCCCGATGGTGTGCTTTTTACACTGGTGTTCGCAGTCTCTTTGCTAATAAAGCAGTGGTCGCCGCAGTCGTCGACCGCGAATCGGACTTCGGGATGGAAATCGCTTGGAATGCTTCTTCTTCCATCGATCGTCATTGGCATTCCTTATCTTGTCTGGAAATATTTTTATTATGGGAATCTCCTGCCGCTGCCGTACTATGCGAAATCGGGGGGCGGGAGCTTTTTCGAACAGGGATTTTTCTATATCTGGCTTTATTTCCGAGTCTATTTCCTCTCTGCCATCGCACTCATTGCAGGCATGGTACTGCTTATTCAGTTGCGTAAAGTGAATGCGAAAACCGATGGTGCGGAAATGGATGCCGAAAATAACGATGAGGTAACGTCAGAATTCGATCCCGGCTTGCCCTGGATTACCATGCTCGCTGCAATCGCAACGTATCTCGTACTGTTCGTCGCGCGTGTCGGCGGGGACTTCATGTTCGCGCGATTTATCATTCCCGTCGTTCCGCTCGTTTATTTCGTGATCGAGCAGGCGCTGCTGCGAATGCCCGCTAAAGTTCCATATCTGAAAGAAGGAATTGCCGTGGTTTTGCTTCTCGGCGTGCTCGGAGAAAAGGAGCTTCGCCAAGGCGTGCTGTTCCATCCCAACAAGGGCAAGTGGGAAACCGGGAATTGGCAGCTTCCGAATGGCGGCTCGACCCGTGGCATTGCCGATGAACGCTGGACCTACTATTTCGATCGGTTCTTTCATGTCCACGATCAATATACGCCCGCGATGGAGGTCTATACCGAAGCCGGAAAGTATTTGGAGCCGTTCTTTGAGGACATGCACTGGACCGTGGCCGTCGGCGGTGGCGAAAACATGCGCGCTTACTATGCGAATTTCTCGAATTGCATCAATGAATTTGGCCTGACGGATTCCACCATTGCCCATTCGAATATTATGATTCACGGGCGCATCGGCCATGAAAAAGTAGCCACCGAAAACTATCTCGAACAGCGCCACGCCGATTTCGAGTTAGGCGATGTCGTGGCGAACCTGCCGGAACCATTACCGGAAGAGACCATCGCCTTCGAAATTCCGACACTCGGCTTCTGGCAGCTTGCGCGCGTTGTGACCTACGACAAGATCAAGATGGAGGAACTAAACCGTCGCTTCGAAAAAGAAGGGAACAAATCCATGCTGCCGCTCTACGAAGAAATCATTCCCTATTACGTAGTGAATGTCATGCCGAAACGATCGCTGCGGCAAGTCGAATACGAGTTCGCAGAATTCCGCCATCTCTATTTCAATCGCTATCCCGATACATCGCTCATGTATCCGATCGAACGCAGAATTCGCCAACTGCAAACCGGAGCGCATTGACGATATGGCGAAACCTTCTTCCCGTCCTGGTTCCAAACAAGCAGCAGCGGTCAAAGAAAATTCCCCCTTTCTCTGGCCGCTTGTTGCTACGATTGTCATTATGGGCTACGGCCTTTACCGCGCCATCGACCTTCGCTGGATTTGCGACGATGCATTCATCACCATGCGTTATGTGAAGAACTTCGTCGATGGGAATGGTTTGGTCTATAATATCGGGGAGCGAGTGGAAGGGTACACGCATTTTCTGTGG
>DASYAJ010000226.1:0-1553 GCA_036501405.1 Kapaibacterium sp. (SeqCode) | reverse complement strand
TCGAAAGCCTACCGGATGTGTTTTTTGTCCCAAAAGATTTATTCGTTTTCGCTGGTGGTGGTTTCTGTTGCTTTCGTTTTACGGGCTCGCGGCGATTTCGCCGTCTTCGCTTTCGGCCCTTGCGCCGAAGCAGCCGTTGCCGCGGCGACCGGAGCCGCATTCATCGCCGACTTGCCGCGATTTCGTTCCTTCGGCATTTTGCCCATCGGCGCATCGCCGACGACAATCCGAAGATGGTTCGAGCGCTTGCGCACACGAAATGCACGACCCTGCGGAGCCGGCAGCACGCGCTTGAGCACCGCGCCGCCATCGGCTGAGCACTCGCGGACGAAGAGATCGTCCACATCGAAGCGGGCGTTATCGGGAGCCATCTGAAAATTCGCGACCGCCGAACGGAGCGTTTTTTCGGCCACGATCGAAGCGTGGTTCGGTGTGAAATGGAGGATCGAAAGCGCCTCGGGGACCCGCTTGCCGCGGATCTGATCCAGCACGATCCGCATTTTCAGCGGAGAGCTGGGAACCGAACGCTTGATCGCGTATGCTTGCTTTGCCATTGCAAAAAAAATCCTATAGGAAACCTGCCAAAGCGAGCTTCCCTTAATAAAAATCTAATAAATGAATTCAGCGCGGGGGGCAGGCGGCATGATTGCTCATGCTTTGCATGATCGCTCATGCTTCTCGTCTGCGACCTGAACGGTTAGACCGTTTTTAACTCGCATGCCTTGCGCCCGGAATGACTCCCGAAGGAATCGAACACATTATCCGCAAAGCATGACTGATCATGCTCCCGGAGTGTTTGTTCTTGGCGCGTCTGCTGGCAGAGGCGAATGCTTCCAAAATCCCTTGAAATCCTGTCTATTTCCCGGAAATCTTATTCGGAATTGAGAATAAAATCCCCAAAATCCCGCTTGGAAGTGCGCCTATAACCGGACGCATGGATGAAGAGTTTCTGCGAAATGAAGTTATTTCATCATTTTAAGCAGGCATATTTCTCTGGATAGTATCCGATCTTTTAGCTTCAGCCAAGAGTTGGTTTCTTCTGGAGATTTAATCCTTTTGATTTAATCCTTTTATCGGCAACTACCATAAATATCTCTCTCAAATGAGGCCGAAAAAAAATCTTGAGAATCATGCAACCTTTTAGTTGCATGTCCGGTTGTGAAGATTCGAATGGACAAAATATTCAAAGCGCTCGCCGATAAAACCCGACGTGAATTGCTGGACCGGCTGTTCGCGAAAGACGGGCAGACACTCGGCGAGCTGTGCGAATATTTATCCATGACACGGCAGGCTGTCACGAAGCATCTCGTCATGCTCGAAGAGGCGAACCTTATCGTCATCCAATGGAAAGGACGTGAAAAGCTCCACTACCTCAATCCGGTGCCGATCCAGGAGATCCACGAACGCTGGGTTTCGAAGTATGAAAAAGGAAGGCTGGCCGCGATCAGCAATCTCAAATACGCACTCGAAAATTCAAAAGAAGAAAAACCAAACAACAAGAAAACATCATCATGAAAACATTTACCTACAACACCTACATCAACACGACAGCG
>DASYAJ010000225.1:0-4115 GCA_036501405.1 Kapaibacterium sp. (SeqCode) | reverse complement strand
CATAGTCGATAGGATAAAAGCCTGAAGACTCAGGTCCGTTTGGATCTGCACCGGACTTTAATAATAATGAAACTATGGACGTATCACCTCTTTGGCACGCTTCCGTCAAAACACTCATTCCAAAAGAATCGGCATCGTTAGAGCTTACGCCATGCTGAAGTAAAAATTCGACGCCTTGGTAAGAGTTATCCATTACGGCATCCTTGATAAGGGACCAGCCCGGTGGCTGTCGATCACGTGCCGTAAGGGAATAACCATTATGATAAAGTATTTCAAGTGAGTGCAAAGCATTAGAACGAATAGCATCTCCGCCTAACGATCCAATCAGAGTGGAAGTATCATACATACTTGCATGATGGTGCAGCAGCAGCAGCACCATCATTGTATCATCATTCCCAACTGCCAAAAACAAAGGAGAACCATGGTACCGTGTGTGGGCATTTGGGTTTGCCCCATCATCGAGCAATTTTTTAGCTAAGGAATAATTCTGATCTTGAACGGCTATCCAAAGTGGAGAATCGGCTTCTTCATTTTTTTGAGAATATGCACAGTCAGCCCATACGCAAATACCGATAGTAAAAGCTAAAACGATTTTGTTTAGACTCATTATGGGTTATGATGCTCCGCGGGTCCATCGGTTCCATGACCTCCAGGTGTAACCGGTCCCATTACCATTGGAGTTTCCGTTGCCACTCCCGCTACTGTTTGTTCCGGGGGTTTCGAATACAAAATAATTATTTTTTTCATCCTCCTGAAAGGTTATTTCTACCATCGGTGAATCACCGTGTACGTCACTTTCGCGCTGCCATTGGCTTTGACGGGGACATGGAAGACGATTTGGCCGGCGTTTTCTTTGTCGTAAGGCATGGAGTGATCGGTGATTTCCCAATCGCTCCCAAGATTTTCGATCGCGTCGATTGTCACGTCTTCGTCTTTGTGATTTTTGAGCGTAATCTGGAATGATTCCTTATTGGCATGATCGCCGAGCGAATGGCTGTCGGTTACTTCGTGCGCGCCCACAAGATCGAAAGCGTTCCCAACGTGAAGCGTAATCTTTTCGTCCTTCGGTGTGTGATCGATCTTGTCCTCGCCAACAAATTCGAGCGAGCCATCTTTATCACGATTCATCACTCGAATCGTTCCAGCCGGCAGCGGCATTCCGAGATGGTTCCCTTGCGCGTTCTCGAAGCTCACCGTCACGGCGACATCCTTCCCGCCTTCGTAAGTATAGCGCTTCGTCGCGCCAACACCATTGGCTTCCAGCAGCGAAATCTGTTTCACCTCATTGTCCTTCACATTCGTCTCGCGCCCGAGATCGTAAACGTGATATTCGAACATGGCATGTTCCTGAAATTGCGGGGCCATCTCCGCAGTCATCGCCCGGGATTTTCCTACGCCGAAATGAGTATCCGCAGGTGGAACCCGGTGCAACGCGCCCGCCACAAGTTTCAGCTTCGCATCGGGGAACGAAGCTCCGGAATTATTTTCAATCGAAACCCAGCCCGTCAGATCGAGCGATTTATCGTCCGCCGAAAGTGCCGCGATGTACTCCGCGTGCCAGGACATCCCGCCCGTCTGGTACATCACTTCGAGCGGTTCGTTCGAAAATGTTTTATCGGATTGAAGCTGCCAGATCAAAGTCGGCTTGGTGATAAGGCCGCTCGCAAGCTGCGGCACGCTCATCGTGTAACGCGAAAGATTGGGAAGCATTTCGATGCCGGAATTTGTCGCGAGCGTCAGCTTATCGTCTTCGACGGCAAGGAGGGTTCCCGACGTCGCAACGCCTTTGTCGTCGGTAACGGTGATTGTTTTATCGAGATATTTCGAAAGCAGCTTGGCCTGGCTGACGAGATCGTACTCGTAATTCTGTTCGAGTACATTCACCGCCGAAGGATGGTCGAGATCGGTGATCTTCACCGTCGTCGGATCGATGCGCGTGGGAACGTCCTGCAGTTTCACTTCGCTCTTGCCATTCGCAATATCGAATTTCCGAACCTCGCGCACCACGCCGAGATCGTTATTGTAAACGGTGATCGCCGTTTCGCCAGCATTGCCGTTCGATTGTGCCTGTGTGGTGGAAGTAACGAGAAGAAAAAGAAAACCGAGCGCTACATGTTTCATGAGAAAAAAGGATTGATACAGAACGGGACGGACACGAGCGGCGAAAGTTACAATATGACATCCATCGAGAGAGCGATTATCCCGGCATGAGCTGCACCAGCAGCATCTCCATCAGGAGTTCATTGCTCGCATGTTTTTGTCGGGATTGATATTCGGCCTCCAGAATCGCTCGAAGCGCATCATCGAGCCTGGCTCGCGAATAGCGGCGGGCTTGCGCGATAATTTCTTTCGCGAAATAAGCCGCGCCGCCACGCAGTTCGAGCGCCTCGGCAATGGCGCGTTCGTTGTCGCCTTTTGCGGCAAGTTCCCGGGCAATCGTAAGCTGCTCGATAAACCTGGCGAGCATCACGAACATGAATTGCTTCTGGTCGCTGGCTTGATCGAGCATTCGGAGCGCAATCGTCACGGCCAGCGGCTTGTTGGCCGCGCCGATGGCTTTGGTCAGCTCGAAAACGTTGTTCTCGCGCGAGGCCCCGGCAATCTGCTCGACATCCTTCTCCGCAATCGTTTTATTCTCGCCGCAATAGAGCGCGAGTTTTTCCAGTTCGTTCGCGATCGCGCGCAGCGAGGTTCCCAAATTATCGACCAGCATCCGCGCCGCGCCGGATTGCAGCGTTCGCCCGCTCGATTTTGCCCGGGCCACCGCCCACGATCCCGCTTCACCCTCCTTCAATTCCGAAAACTCCACGACCTGCGCCTTCTCGACGAGTTCCTTGAATGGCGATTGGTTTTTCGCGCCGAATTTTTCCATCTCGAAAATCAGCAGCGTGTCCGGGTTCGGTTTATCGAGATAAAGGAGCAGCGGATCTTCCGTCGATTTTTTCTTGCTCTTTCCTGCCGCTCCGGCAGGCTTTGCGCGGAGCACCCGTTCGGCTTCGCGAACGATGACAATCCGCCGTTCGGCCATCATCGGATAGGAACGCGCCAGCGTGATGATTTCCGGCATCGTGGTCTCCGCGCCATAGAGCACATCGGCATTGAACGACCGGACCGATGCATCCGGAACAATGATTTCGGGCGCGGCGTGGACTAATTCGGAACGTAGGAACTCTTCCTCGCCGTGAAGCACGAGCACCGGCTTGAACTTACCGCTCCTCCATTGCTTCAGAATTTCATCCGATTGTGGCATGTCGGAGCGCCAACAGAAATTCGTGCGCGTAAATTCGAAATCTTATCGAAGCCCTATGAAAGCATAATTTGAAAGCATAATTATCGCCGTATTCATTGGCAAGCTTTCTGTATGCTTTTCCCGGCATGGAATCGACCGGACTTATCGTTGCAATTGCGATCGTCGTCGTCGTGGCGCTCTGGTTTGCGCTCTCGCGTGGCGCGCGCAAAGCCGATGTACACACGTCTTCGAAAAATGGCATCGACAAATCAAGAGCGCGAGCCGAATTTTCGAAACGAGGACACTAAAGCATTGCATGTTTTTCTGCATGATTTTTCTGTCAGAGAAGAAGCTGAAATCCCGAATTTCTTGCAAAGCCTCAAAAAATTTATTAATTTCGCAGACGGATATTCCGCATATACGGAAAACCGGCTCAAATAAAGGGTGCAGCCGTACCCTCTCGGAAAACCCGGCAATGCAACGTGCTTTTGGAAGCGAAAGCGCAAAAAAAATATCTACCAGTTATTCTTGAAACGGACCATGCATTTTATTACGGAACAGCAGGACGAAACGACGATCTTCCGATTGCGGGAGCCTCGTCTCGATTCCCGCACTGCGGGGCAGCTCAAGGCAGAGTTCCTGATCCTTGCACAGCCCGATATTCGCAGCCTCATCGTCGATCTTTCCGAAGTCGAGCACATCGATAGCGCCGGCATTTCGGCGCTGCTTTTAGCGCAGCGCCAAATGACGATCCACGAGGGCGAGCTCCGGCTGGCCTCTGTCAAACCGGAAGTACGGACACTGCTCGAAATGACACAACTCGACCGGGTCTTCCGCATGTTCGATACCGTCGAGGAGGCGGTCGCGGCGACGCCAAGCTTTCGCA
>DASYAJ010000224.1:0-3279 GCA_036501405.1 Kapaibacterium sp. (SeqCode) | reverse complement strand
ATCGCGAAGCCGCCTTGTGTTTCTGCAAAGGTTCCAGTTCTCGTTCACACGCCGCCCTGCGGCCGTTGGAGCCTTGATTCGGTCTTGCTTTATAACATGGGAAGTGTGGCGCAAGTCCTTGGCGGTTTCGATAGTATCCTTGGGCCGTCCCAAACGGATACGATCTGGATTCAGACGAATGGTTCCGTTCCGGGAACGACGAGCGGCGGAGTGGAACTGTTTTTCCATTCGCTCACGAATCCGCTCCTTTACGATACGACGCTTCCCGCAGCAGTCCGCATTTTAAATAGCGCACCGGTCGTGGTTGCTGCAACATCTTATTATCTTTCGAATTGCAGGACTTCGATCATCCCCGTGCTGTTGCAGGCGCTGAATTGCGATAGTGTATCCATTTTTTCCTGCACGGTCACATGCAAGGGTGCTAACTTTACGACCGATCTTACGTTCCCGCGTATACTGGAGATCGGGGAGATCGATACCTTGCATGTTACAATTCCTCCGCAGTCGCTTTCGGGGCCGTATGAAATTACGATCCGTGTGAAGGGAGTGTCGTTCGGTTCCATTGTCGGCTTCGATACGACGGTCACGATTCTCGTCATGTTCACGACAGACTCCCATGCCCTTTCTGTCATTCCCAATAGCTTGAGCTTCGATTCGATCAGCATTTGCAACCTTGCGCTCGATACGTTCCGGCTGACGAATGTCGGGTGTGGACCAATTGTACTCACTTCGGACGAAACGCAATGGCCGCGTGGATGGTCCGTTCTGGACCCAGTTTTTCCCGATACGCTGGATGCCGATAGCAGCGTGACGGTGCAACTTCAGTTCCAGCCCTACGATCTTTCCTCATCCCAGTTTAGCATCGAATATGCGTTCGACTATGGAGGAGGAAAAACAAGCGCAGTGGAACTTAATGTGGCTGCACAGGTAATGCCTGCACCGGCCCAACTTACGTTGAGCGATACGGCAATCGATTTCGGCACACTCCGAAGATGCCAGACAACGGCGCATGATAGCGTTATCGTCATTACAAATACCGGCTGCGATTCGCTTTCGCTCACGAGAGCGTTCGTGGTAAATGGCGCGGGATTTACATTGAATGGCGGGAATGATACTACGCTTCCACCGCATGGCTCGGCTCGCTACGCGCTTCATTTTTCGGACTCCACGGTCCAAAATTACGCGAGCGCATTTCATGTGACGGGAACTGGCGCGCACGGCGGAAACGAGATCGATCCGTCCGTACCGTTAGTCGCAGCAATCGTTTCCGGCGACCGCTCGGCTTCGATTGCGCCCGATTCCATCCTGTTTGGAACGACCACTCTTTGCGAAGAACGCGATTCGTTCGTGACCATTACGAACACGGGCTGCGAAGCCGATACCGTCCTTTCGGCTAGCTTCTCTTCGGACGAGTTTGCTTTCGGCCCGAGCGTTTCCTTCCCGGACACTCTCGCGCCGGGCGCATCCATTCCGTTCCCGATCGTGACTCATCTCGATACTACCGGCCATCCCAATTCCGTTTCCGCTTTACTTTCGTTCGTTCTGGACTCGGGAATCTCGCTGCCCGCCATTCCAGTCCTGCGAGCCGTGACCTATCCCACGCGATTTTCCCTTTCGCTCGCAGCCTCGCCGCAATCGAAGGTCCATGCGTTCGATACGGTATGGATTCGGAGAATTGGAACGATTCCCAGCGGCGTCGATGAACTCGATTTCGATTTGATCTATAACGACAATCTTCTGGAATACGCAGGGAAAAACGAGTCCGATATTCTCGCAGGGACTGGAACGGTGCTCGCGAATGGCCTTACCAGCCGGACATTCCAAATGAAGCCCGCGAGCGACCGCGATACGCTCGCCACACTTTCCTTCCAAACCTATCTCACGAAGGAGCTGACAACGTCGATCGCGCTCGCAAATCCGAAATTCTTTGTTTCCGGCGCGCTGGCTTCGGCTTGCGTTGCGTCGCTCGATTCCTCGGGCGGTCCTTCGCAGTTCAAGTTGGAACTTTCTTGTGGCGATTCGAGCATTCTCGCTGCGTGGAACTCCTCGCCGCCGTTTACGATCGAAAGCATTAATCCCAATCCAGCCGAAAAAGAATTTCAAGTTACCGGCTCTGGCTTCAGCAAGGAAATGAAGATCGAATTATATAATGTGCTGGGGGATGTTGTAATCAGTCCGCAACTGCCATCGTCGCCACTTGAACCCGCTTCATTCACGCTGGATGTTTCGCAACTCGCTGCTGGCAGCTATTATTTACGTGTTTCGGTGGAGGGCTACACCGTTACGCGGCCGGTCTCAATTTCGCGGTAAATGCGGGTGCGCCTCGATTTCTTCGTAATTTCGCAGGACAGAAATGCTATTACGACCGGAATTCATCGAGCGGCTGGCCGAAACCCTGGAGGGTATCGCGGTTTCCAGCGCGCATACAGGCCCATCGGCACGCGAAGCAAGTGTGCTCATCTATCATCGTTCGAATGGCGGTTCCGGCGGCGCGCCGCGCGCTGGCGAAATCCCGCTGCTCGAAATCACGTTGATGGAATCGGACCAGGATGGTCCTTCGTCCGGGAATGATCGCTCCTCCGGCGAAACCTGTGCCGTTGTCACTTCGGCATTAGGCATTGTCGAACTGCACGGGATCGAAGAAGTCCGCTTACTGGATGCGACCGAAGAAGCCGCGTTTTATTCCCGCCCGAAGCCGGGGATCCTTTCGTTCCTTACGGTCAGTTCGCGCGGTGCGATCCAGGTCTATATGAACATTTCGGAATCGCTCGAACAGGTCGAACTTTCCGAAGCCAGCGATGAAGAACTTCGCGCCGCCGTCGCGCTCAAAATCTTCGCGGAGCACACCCAGGTTTTTCGCAATGAGTGATCGTGGCTGTTGACTGCACATTCGATCTGACCCAAACGGGTTCCGCTCGAAAATTTTTTTCGATCACAAAAAAGCTCCAGAAAGAGATGGAGCGTGCCGCACGGCTCGTTGTACAACAGGAGTTGCCGAAGATCGAGCGATTCGCGCTTTCTGCGATAGCGATGAGCGATGACGAACTGCTCGAACTCAATCGTTCTGCACTCCAGCACGAGGACCTGACCGATATTCTGACCTTCGAAATCGAGCGAACGAAAACCGCGCTCGAAGTGGAAATCTATCTCAGTATCGAGCGAGCAAAAGAGAATGCGAACATCTACCGGCAACCGATCGAACGAGAGCTTCTACACCTCGTGATTCACGGCGTACTGCATCTGGCGGGTTACACCGATAAAATGCCGTCAAAAAGGAAA
>DASYAJ010000223.1:0-3772 GCA_036501405.1 Kapaibacterium sp. (SeqCode) | reverse complement strand
CGCTGTTTTTACTTGTTGCTTTCGCTTCTGCTTCCGCAGAAGTCGGGAAGCATTCCCTCGATCGTTCGTTCGAACGCTCCATCGCCGTCCATGGCTTCAAAGGGAAGGTGTGGCTGACCGGACTTCCCGGAGGTAAGGTTGAAGTCCGAATGCGGACGTGGCGGACGACCTGCGACACGGTCCCCGGCCATGAAGTCTTTCCGGTGCTCGTCAGTGGAAGGAAAGAAAAGTTCTTCCTTGGAAAGTTCGGCGCATCGAAAATTCCCATGCTGATCTTTGCTGTAAACGATTCGGAGCATCCGCAGCAGGTGCGCGCGGTGGCATATCAGGTCTCCCCGCGCGGATCGCTTATTGGACAGCTTGTCGTGAACGATGAAAGTATCGATCACGGTCACACCGATAATATCGTTAGTGGCCGCTATGCACTCACGGCAATCGATCCCAAGCTTGGAGCGATTTATTCGATTTCATCGCAGTCGGCGAAATTCGAGGGATTTTTTGTGACCTACGAAAAACTTCGCGTTCGGCAGTGGGATCTGACGATAAATGCCTTCATCGAGACCGACCAAGGGTTCCTTCGCGACCGATCGGGACGCCTCATGCAATCGCCCCGCTTCGAGAGCTGGAGTGACAACGAACGTTCGGAAGTGTTCGCCGCAAATCTGGAACCGCATAAGCCATGGATGGCAGAGAAGAAACCAGAAGCGAAAATAATTCCCGCACAAGCGGAACGATAGAATTAGAATAATTCCATGTAACTTTCCGAGTTTCGCGCGTGTCCTACAAGAAAACACGTTGATTCGCTTGCTATGCTACGTTCACGAATCGTTTATTTATTAGGCATTCTGCTCGTCTCCTTTTTTTCACGTCCGATCGACGCGCAGTGGAAGCTTCTGAAAAATTTCGGGCCTGACTCGGTCGATCGCCACTATAGCGCGAATGCCCAGGATGGCATTGTAACGCCTTCTGTGTGGCGTGGAGTGCAATGTGTGCATTTTCTGACATGTGAAGGCGCGCCAAATACCGGTTTTGTGGCCGTATGGACCGATACAGGAACTACGAGCTATTTCCATGACGACATTTGGAGAACTACCGATGCCGGACAAACCTGGAACCGCGTTTTTGACGATAGTAATAGCGTCGATTTAATCTATAACTTCTCATTCGAGAATACGTTGATTGGCTATGCCAGCAATACGCAAGGAACAATCCACGATTCCATTCTTAAAACCACCGACGGAGGACTTACATGGTTCCATTTTCGATCCCCAGACGATCTTTACGATGGGTATGGGAAGGTTTATTACGATCCGATCACGACACGGCTTTTTTTGACGGCTTTCGATTCGCTATGGTTAAGTTTGGACCATGGAATTACATGGAATCCGGAATGGACCTATTACGATGAATATGGAATGTCCATGTATAATGGATCGATTGCATATCTTACAGGCTTTTTTAAAGATTTTTTAAGTACGGACGGCGGACTCACTTGGGGAGACCTTAATCATGCATCCCAATGCTGGCAACCCTTAGTCCCTCCGCCAACGTCGTTGTATGAAATTTCTGCTTCGGCGCAAAACGCACAACGTTCCAGAGATGAAGGCAGGACATGGACGAATATGGTGCTGCCGACTATCGATGTTCCGACCGGTGATATTGAAGGTTCCTATTCTCGACTCTATGTGATTGGTGAAAAAGGAGTCGCGACATCGACCGATTCCGGAAATAGCTGGACGCATCTTTGCGGACCAACGAACGATCATTATGCAATCCACTTTGTCCGTGGCGATACGATGTACACGGGGGACATGTTTTTCAATCTCTGGATGACTCCGAATGGGAAGGATTCCGACATCCGATACCCTTTGCTCGGCGGCGGATATACCAATCCAGAAACATGCACGCCCGTCATGGCAGAGTTTGGCTTTTATAATGGGAATGCTTGCTCTGCTGTCAACATTACGAAGTTTTCCATTTGGGGTTCCAACAGATTTACCCTCCTGAGTGATACGTCCAAGCATCATCAGGCGATGGGGCTGAGCGACACACTCAGCTTCAAGTACAATCCGTTAGGTTCGGGAACGGATAAGGAATTCATTGCCGTGACCTATACCGTCGGCACTGATGTCCATACCGATACCTTTTATATGTATGGCATTCGGTACGATCAGTTCACATTTACATCATCGATAGAATCGAAGGAAGCGAACCTCGCGAATGTTTGCGATAGCACCGTCGATACTGCCTCCATTATGAACACCTGCTGCGATACACTCCATGCGACACAAGTTCATCTTGCAGTCGGGAAATATTTTGTGACCGATACGACCTCGAAGGTTATGATTCCTAACTCGACGATTCGAATCCGGACGATCGGAAGAGGGGTTCAGCCAGGAACATATTACGATACGCTGATTGTCACAATCACGGGAGACACGGGAAAGCAAATAGTGCGGTTCCCAATTAAACTCTTTCTTCCCGTTGCAACCTTTTTTGAATTTCCCGATCTCTCTGTAAACAAGAATGTCGGATGTTCGTCGTCGTTCGATACCACGCTCACGATCCGAAATCTTTTTTGCAAAAATGTGACGATCAATCAGATAACGTATGCAGGACCGCTCGTCCTTTCACTGGTCGATTCCGTCCACGATTCCGTTATTACGCCGAACGGAATCTTCAAAATTCCTGTATCTGTTCGTCTCGATTCGGCCGGAGGGTTTACAGGACTCATCACCGTAAAGTACACGGCCGATGGAACTGTATTCTATGGGGAGATTCCTGTTTCGATAAGAGTGAAGGCACATGCTGTTTTGGCTGCGATCGTTTCGAAGGTCTCGTTTATCGATTCGTGCGATTTGAAAGCGTTCCATCTGACCATCGTGGATTCGTCGTGCGATTCTATCGTAATCGATTCTATCGAAGCGAGTGGTGCCGTCGCCATGGATAGTTTACTATCTGTTCCATTTTCCATCCAAAGTTTCGCCAGCTTCTTGTTGCCTCTTTCCCCGGTACAATTTACGCAGGGCACCTACCCTGGAACTGTCGATGTCCATTACACAAGCCATGGTGCCGCCTACGATACACTAATCTCGGTGCAGTATTCCGTTTTGAGCAACGTATCTCCTCGCCTGGCGATCTCGAAGGCGAATATCGAGATGCCAATCTCGACGCTTTGCGGATCGTTCGATACGACAATTTATTTTACAAACACCTCGTGCAGGGTCGTTCAGTGGACCGGATATAAGTTCGCACCGGCCTTACTCGATTATTCGATTGTTTCAGTTCCGTCGTTTCCTGTTGCCATTGCAAGCGGGCAGCAGGATTCACTCACAGTACATTATGCGCCGCAAGTTCCTGGAACTCGCAAGACCCAGCTCAATCTCGACTTTTCTATCGGATCGAAAGTGCTCGACACGACGATACAAATAAACGGTGTCGTCGCGACTTCGACGGTGCAAATACCAAGTGCTTCCACCATCGATTCTATTTCCATTTGTTCCGTAGCGAAGGAAGACTTTTGGATAACGAATCTTTCGTGCGATTCCGTCGAACTTCTCGATGCTTTAGCGGATGATTCATCGATCGTGATTCTTTCGCCATCACCGGGAACCTGGATTCATTCTAAGGATAGCATCGAAATTAAATTCGAAGTGCATCCGGCCGCAGTCGGTGCCTATTCCTCATCGATTTCCATTTCCGATTCCGGTAAAAGCGGCAAGCGAATGTCCTCTGTTCCTGTCACTGGAACGATTGTGTCTTCGACGATGGA
>DASYAJ010000222.1:0-2712 GCA_036501405.1 Kapaibacterium sp. (SeqCode) | reverse complement strand
GTTCCGCTGTGATGTTCGAACCGTCTGAGCAAGCCCCGCAAAATTGACATCGTTTTTGAGATAGTGATAATAATGCTCGTAACCATTTACAAAGCCGATGCCGAAAATCCCCCAAAAGACATAGACGACAACGTACCAAGTCATTTGTGATTTCTTCGGACGCGGCAATTCGGTCTCTTTCGCTTCCATGAATGCAAACACCCACATATTATGATTCATACGAAGGACACGGCCAACTGTTAGTGCGCCTAAAGCCAGTACAAGAACACATGCAAACGGAATCATCACCAGCAAATACCGCTCGAACATTCTTCCTAACTTGATGAGAACAGCGGTTTGAATAAGCAAAAAGAAGGTCAAATGAAGAATCGACTTTGAACATTGCCTATTCTCAGCCCTTTCCCGTTCTGGAACTTGTTTTCTCCAGAGAAGCCACGCAATAAGAATCGATGCAGGAAAAATAATTTCCGTGACAATAGGAAAGAGAACAAGGTGCAGCTTGGAGCGATAAAAATTGAGCGCCGCATCGAAATTATAGCTCCCCGCTTTTCCCATAAATGCAAAGAACCAGACCGGCGCATCATACGGCCATAAGAGCAACGTTCCGAATGAACCAATGCCCATGACAGCGAATGCAATAATCGTTGGCAGAAGCTTATATCGCCCCGAAATAACGCCGCAGAAAAGCCACACAGCTCCCGGAACGATTGCATTGTATTTCATGGTAAATGCCAAAGCCCAGATCACAAAAAGATAGATTAATTCGATCCATCGTTTGGAATTCTTTTGAGATTCGAATTCAAAATATCGTTCAAAGCTAAGTATTCCCAATAGAATAAAAAAGAGCTGGAAGGGATCGGCAAAGAGAACGCGGCTGAATGCGACTGCAAAGGGATGGACGGCAAACAGAAGTGCGCTTAGGAGCGCGATCCGAACTTCAAACAAACGGCGCGCAATAAAAAAAAGAACGACGATGGATGCCGTCCCAACCATGGCGCCTGGGAACCGAAGCCAGAATGCGCTCGCAAGGCCTGCCATACCGAGCAAACGGCCAATCATCCAGACGAACGGCGCATTCGACATGGCGTCCCACATCGGCGTATGGTTATAAACAATATCGCGTGCGCCAATGGCGACCGTCGCTTCATCAAGCAGCACGCTGTGCGCCGAAAGCAGGATGAGCCGCGCCATCAGCCCCAGGGCCACGGCAACAGCGAGAAACCAATACTGTTTATTCGAGCGAAAAATAGTAGCGAAAGATTAAATTAGTGAAATGAGCTTGCGCCCGCAATTGTTTCCGGTTTATCGAACCTCGTGCTTATTTCTTTCGCCGGTGGCTCCCGTTAGGCTATGGCTTGGTCGTCCTTGCCGCGATCGCTTACTCGCATTTTGCGGAACTAATCAACGATGTCTTTTTGCTCCGCTGGCAGGCGGACCGTCTTTCGTTTCATCATCCGAGTAATTTTTATAATGGATTTTTTTCTATCGGTTATCCCTTGCTCCTGCGTTTCGTTTCCAGAACTGGGAACCCTATCTTTACCCTGATCCTCGCGCAGATTGTGCTGGCTGGCGTGTATGCGCTGCTCCTCTATCGCTTTCTGGAAGCGGTTGCGCCGAAGCGATCGATTCTTGTGGCATTGCCGCTTGTGCTCTTCGCGCCGCCGTTCCTGCATTCGATTCCCAGCGCCACGCCTGATTTTTTATCGGCTTTTGCTGTGCTGGCGGGATTAATCCTGATTGTGAAGCGAGCGAATTTTTTTCTCGGATTTTTGTGCATGGGCCTTGGCTATCTTCTTCGGGTCCATATTCTGCTTTTTGCAGTCACGTTTAGTTTTGCGCTCGTCTTTACGTATAGAGAATCACATTCCCGCATCCTGACCGGGTTTTGTGCCGGAATTTTACCCTTCGTACTCTTGCAGGGAATTGTTCAGGTCATTTCCGGCCATCGCTTTTTTGAAAATGCACAGGTGTTCAATATCTGGAAAACGATGTACGGCATCGATTGGAGTAACCCTCCCCTTTTGCATCACACAACGGCAATTGGAACTATTCTTGCCGATCCGATCCGCTTCAGCGTCGCATCGCTTTCATGGCTCTGGCATTATATTTTTTATCTGATACCGCTCGTTGCGGTTTTGGTTCTCGGAATCAAGGTGCAAAAAACGCACCGCGCACTTTTCCGCAATATTAGAATGCTCGCATGGGCGGCTTTCGCCTATATTCTGCTTGCATCTGGCGGCGGAAGCATTAGTGCATTCACGCCGGTGCTGCCGATTATTGGCGCATGTCTGGCACTCTGTTTTGAATATATCATTTCTTTGGTGCCAAGTTCATCGCGTGGCATTACTGTAAGGATTGTCGCCATTCTTTTGTGGGCTGTTAGCATCGTCGGATATGCATGGTTCAGCCAACACGAAAGAGAGCGCATCGTAGAATATACGCAGGTCGAGCGAGCGGTACGCACTGCAACAGGAACGCTCGATCCGTACCGCCTTTACACCGACGATTACGATCTTTACTTTCCAGGTACTCCTTATCTCCGACCGAAGACATCGGGTTCGTGGGGAGAAGTTGGCCTCCCGAATTATACAAAAGAATTCCCTCACATTTGCGATACGTCGGCAAGTGCGGAATACCACGACTTAGCAAAGGACTCGATTGATCTGGCAATTTTCCGTATTCCTCCCTACGACCCGCGCGGCTATGAAAATG
>DASYAJ010000221.1:0-6526 GCA_036501405.1 Kapaibacterium sp. (SeqCode) | reverse complement strand
GACTTCTGAAGGATTTTCTGAGCGATGAGAAAGAGGGCGTTCTCGCGCTTCAAGGCACGTCGGAATATGAGGAGGTAAAGAGGATGGTGGAGAAAATAGAATCGGAATCATCTAACGTTTAAGCATACATTTATGGCAAATATGGCAAAAAAAATTCTTCTCGCTCTCGCGGTTCTTCTCATTCTCATCGGCCTCGTCTGGTTCGGACAGGGCATCGGCGTCATCAATGGCAGCGTCATGACCGACGATCCCAAATGGGCATGGATTGGCGGCGCGATGATAGTGATTGGCTTGGGAATGATTACCTTGCGTCGGCGGAAGTGAATTGAACTTACCACTCGGCAAGCCATGCGTGACCTAAAGGTCTCGACTCCCTGTTCTTAGTCACTTATGAGGCCCACACGCGCCGAAATTTCCACCGAACGCTTTCTCCATAATCTCCGGCTTGTGCGCAAGCAGGTCGGCGAACGCGCGCGCATTATGCCGATTGTAAAAGCCAATGCGTACGGCCATGGCCTCGATATTATTGCGAAGGCCGCAGTCAAAAGCGAAGAGATCGATTATTTCGGCGTTGCTACGGAAGAAGAGGGCGCACGTTTGCGCCGTCATACCCACCTGCCGATTCTCGTACTCACCGGGGCATCGCCCGACGAGATCGATACGTTCCTCCAGCACGGCCTCGATTTCACGCTCTCGGACCTTGCAACGCTCGAAGCAATTGCTGCGCGTTCGGCGGCAGTGGGAACCCGCGCGCGCGTTCATCTCAAAGTCGATACCGGAATGCGCCGCATGGGGGTGGAACCCTCGGAAGTAATTTCGTTCCTACGCGAGATTGTGAAGCATTCTCGTTTCGTCGAGCTTGTTGGACTTTCTACACATTTCGCGACGAGCGATGAACTCGATCAAACTTTTTTTCGACAGCAAATCTCAACCTTCGAATCGGTCGTGCGCGAAGTGCATGCGGCGGGAATTACGGTTCCATTTGTCCATGCAGCGAACAGCGGCGCAATCTTGCAAGCGCCGAAAGAGTCCGCTTTCGATATGGTCCGCCCGGGAATTATGCTCTATGGCTATGCCCCCAGTGGCGAACTCCAGGAACGCTGTAAAGATTTAGAACCGTGCCTCGATTTGGTCAGCACGGTCGTGATGGTGAAGGAAATTCATGCAGGCGAAGGTGTCAGTTATAATCTGCGCTGGCACTCGGAACGAAACACCGGCATTGCAACCGTTCCCATCGGCTATGGCGATGGCTATCCGCGTCTGCTCACCGGCAAAGCGAAGGCAATGATCGGCGAGAAGATCTATCCTGTTGTTGGCTCCATTTGCATGGACCAGTTGATGATCGATACGGGCGATGACGAAGTGAAAATCGGCGATAAAGTTCACTTTATCGCATCGCAAAACACGGAACTCGACGCATGGGCACTCGCGAATGCCATTGGAACGATTCCCTACGAAATTCTGACCGGCATCGCCGCCCGTGTGCCAAGAGTAGCGATATGAACGAGTCGTGGCATAGCATTTCCGAAGCAGAGACCATTCGTTTCGGCGAGGAATTCGGCGCGAAATATCTTCGCACGGGCGTCGTCGTCTGCGTGCATGGGGAGCTCGGCGCAGGTAAGACGCATTTCATCAAAGGGATTGCCGGTTCGCTCGGCATTGACGAACGCGCGCTCACCTCGCCGACCTTCGCGCTGGCCAATGAATTCGAATGTGAGCTAAAGGCCGAACGATTTACACTCTATCACCTCGATTGTTACCGTTTCGAAAAACCGAAGGAACTATTAGAGCTTGGCGTGGAAGATTATCTCTATCCGCAGCACGCAGCAACTCTTATCGAATGGCCGGAACGAATCGCGGAACTGATTCCAGAAGATGCCATCCATGTTATTATTGTTGTCGTCTCGGAAACCGAACGGGACATCGCGGTGAAAGAGAAAGCGTAAAGATACAAAATAAGGATAGAAAGTAAGAGGAAAGGCAGCACCACTGTGATTTTAGTATTCGATACATCGGGCACCGAGCTTGCGATTGGCGTTGCCGCCGAAGATGGCACGCTATTGCGCGAAGTGCATCGTTTACCCGATGGCGTCACGGAACGCGCGATTCACGATGCGCGGCTTGCGGTGGAAACGGCAAAACTTTTCGAAGAAGAAAGCATTTTAGCGCGCGATGTCTCTCGCATTGGACTTATCATCGGGCCGGGAAGTTTTACAGGACTACGCATCGGTCTTTCTTTCGCCAAAGGCTTTGCGTTGGCTACGGGCGCTGGAATCGTTCCACTCACCCTTCACGAAGTGCTGGCAAAAGAATCGGGATGGTTCGACGGAACGATAATCACGCCCGGTTATAAACCCGATTTGTTTTATACCGCCGAGGCTGCCACACCGAACGCGGTCGGCGTGGTAAATGGCGGTGCATTAGTGAATTTGAAGGGTAACATTATTGCGCATTCACATTTTCTCACCCATCCATCGCAATTCATACCGCCATCGGCATTGTTTTTCAGCCCATCGCTTCGGACGATGGCGTTGTTAACCTCAATCGGAACTCCGATAACGGATAACGACATCGACAATATGGAACCACTTTATCTCACCGAATTCACCGTCAAACAATCGTGAGCGTAAGAATCCATCCCATCGTCTTATCGCATCGTTCCGCGGCGGACGTTGTGCGCGCGGCCTGCACGGAAGCGCTCGTGGCGATGATACGGTATCGCGCGCAAACGATTAGGTTCCAAGAAGAGCCAATTCATCAGATGCGCGTAGGAACCCGAAGGCTCCGCGCGATGCTTCGCGTGTTTGCTTCGATCATGGATGAAGAGTGGGCTTCCGTTCTGGAATCGGAATTGCAATGGCTGGCGAAAACGCTGGGTGCGGCACGCGATCTCGATGTGCTCCGGAACAGACTGAATGAAGCGGCGAAGATCGAATCGCTCATGGTACAGCGTGCCGTGAAAACAATCGATGCGCTGCTCGCCAAGCGCCACCGCGATGCAAAGCAAGCGATGAAGGAAGCGCTAAAAAGCAAGCGATACGAGACGATTCTCGAACGGTTGCACGAAGCCCAGCTTGCACCGCAACTGACGCCCGAAGCCGAAGGTCCGGCGCTCGATGTGCTGCTTCCTGCACTTCGGAATGCTTGGAAAAAGCTCGTCCGAAAAGCAGATGCACTCAAGCAAAAAGAGGACGCGCTTGAATTTCATGCTGTCCGGAAAAGCGGGAAACGTCTGCGTTATGCGACGGAACTTCTCCTTGGCGATTTCGATCCCCCGTTGCAAAAGCAGGCAGAGAAATTTATCGGTGCAATGAAAAAAGTGCAGGATATACTTGGCGAACTGCAGGACGCGACCGTGGCATTGGTTACGGTGCAGCAGATCGAAGATCGTGCCGAATCGAAGCGGACATCGTATGAAAGCCTTGTCAAAATGCAAAAAAAATTCCAGGCAAAATCTCGAAAAGAATTCCCACGCGTTTGGAAAAAAGCGGAAAAGGAAGGGAATAAAAAATGGATGGGCGAGCGGCCATGAATAAAACGCGTAATAATTATTTATTATCCAATTACGCTCCTTTGGATGTTTCTCATTCCAATCTTAAAACATTTTTGGCCGTTCGCGGCGTTATGATCTCTCATGACTTCTTACGGTAATCATAAATATCCGGGACGCCTGTTCGTTGTCGAAGGAACAGACGGCAGCGGCAAATCGACGCAGCTCGCGTTGCTCTATCAGTGGCTCAAGAGCGAAGGCTATCCTGTCATCTTTTCGGAGTGGAACTCTTCGCCGCTCGTCAGCCAGACGACAAAGCGGGCCAAGAAAAAAACGCTCTTCACTCCAGCGACTTTTTCGTTGCTGCACGCAACGGATTTTGCGGACCGCACCGAGCGCGATATCATTCCACCCCTCAAAGCGGGCGCAATTGTTCTTGCCGATCGCTATATTTACACGGCATTCGCGAGGGATATTGTCCGAGGCTGCGATCCAAAATGGGTGCGGCAAATTTATCGTTTTGCCGTGGAACCGACGGTGCGGTTTTTCTTTCGCGCGCCGCTCGATGTTGCGCTCGATCGCATTCTTTCCGGTCGGCCGGAACTGAAATATTATGAAGCCGGCATGGACCGCGGTCTTGCCGATGACAGAGAAGAAAGCTTCAAGGTCTTTCAAGGAAAGATCCTCGATGAGTACGATAAGATGGTCGAGGAATTCGGCCTCACAATGATCGATGCGACCCGCTCGATTATCAAACAGCAGCACGAAATGCGCAGCATCATTAAACCGCATCTGAAAGGATTGACCAAGTTCTGATATGACAAACATGCGATTTTACGGGACGCCCATGCCCGATGCCGATATGAAGCCTTATCCCGGTAAGCTCATTGTGATCGAAGGAACCGATGGCGTTGGCCGTTCGACGCATATTGCGGAACTTCGGACTTGGCTTGAAGCCGAAGGCTATGCCGTTGCCGACACCGGAATGACCCGTTCGCAGCTTGCCGGGCAGGGAATTAAAGAGGCGAAGACCGGACACACGCTCGGCAAGCTGACGATGCAGCTTTTTTATGCGACCGACTTTGCCGACCGGCTCGACAACGAAATCATTCCCGCGCTCAAAGCAGGATTTATTGTGCTCACCGATCGCTATATTTATTCCGCCATCGCGCGAGCGATCGTCCGGGGCATGGATCCCGAATGGGTACGCGATGTGTATAGCATTGCGCTGGTTCCCAACGCAATCTTTTATCTTCGCATCAATTCGATTTCCGATCTTGTCCTGCGCTTACTTGAAACGGGGAAAGGTTTCGATTACTGGGAATCCGGAATGGATATTGGTTTCGGTGAAGATTTGTACGATAGCTTTGTCACCTATCAATCGAAGTTATTGAAAGAATTCGATCGGATGACGTCCGAATATGGCTTCAAAGTAGTTCCGGCCTCACGTTCCATCGCTCGGGTTTCAGCAGACTTGCGCCGGGCGGTGAAAGCGGTGATCGAAGCGCCTTCCACACCGGAACATCCCGCAGCCATTCCACAGCCCGAAAATCGTCCCAGGATTCCTCCTGGAAAATCGAAGAAAAAGAAGATAACTACAGCCGAATGAGAGGAAAAAATTTCTTATTCTTGACCGCACGGTGAGAGTCGCTTCTATAGATATTGGTTCGAACTCGATCAAGCTGCTCGTCGTGGAAACGGCATCGAGCGGGAAGCTATTGCCATTACGGCAGGAGAAATCCATGGTACGGCTTGGGCATGAAACGCTCCTCAAAGGCCATCTTTCCAGCGAAGCGATTGTCCAGGCGATTCGCACACTGAGTGTCTTCAAAACGCTTTCGCAAAATCTTGGCGCGGAACAAATCATCGTCGTGGCAACCGCTTCCGTGCGCGAAGCCGATAATGCGCAGGCGTTCATTCGCGAGGCAGAAGCAAGGACGGGACTTCGCATCGAAGTGCTTTCCGGCATCGAGGAAGCGCGGCTCATCGGCATTGCGGCAGCGGGTGGGATGAACGGGAAGCGTTCTGGACCGCTTCTTAATATCGATATTGGCGGCGGTTCCACCGAACTTTCGCTCATGCGCGGAGCAAAAGCGGTTACACTCCAATCGATGAAGATCGGCGCGGTCCGCCTTTCGGAACAGTTCCTCACGACCGATCCACCGAAGCCCAACGAATTACTGGCTATGCAGCGCGAAATCGAGGGCGCGCTCGAACGGCCAATGCGAGAGCTGAAAGGAAAAAAGTGGGAAATCGTTACCGGAACATCCGGGACCATCCTTGCGATTGGCGCAGCGTTTCAATCGCTCAATTATCCCGATAACGAATCGATGGCGGATGGCCGCAGCGCCGGAATGATTCCGAGCATCACCATGCGTGCGGACATGCTTTCGGAATTTAATGCGCACCTCGCCGCCATTCCCGTCGCGGAACGAAAAAAGATCAAAGGCATCAGCGATCAGCGCGCAGAAATTATTGTGGCCGGCGGACAGATCCTCGAAACAATCATGCGTGCCTTCAAGATCAAAAAGGTCGCAACTTGTAATTCCGGCTTGCGGGAAGGAGTCTTGCTGGACCGGCGTTCGGAGTGGGACGGTCACCATCAAAACCGTGCAAGGGAACTCGATGCACGGCTTGCGGGTGCGGAAGCTTTAGGCGAGCGGTTCGGTTTCGAGGCCGCGCATGGCAAGCACGTTTCGCAGTTAGCGACGATGCTGTTCGACCAACTCAAATCGCTGCACGGTCTTAAAGTTCACGATCGCGCATTGCTTGCGGCAGGGGCATTATTGCACGATATTGGCTACGCGATCGCACCGGAATCGCACCATAAACATTCCCTTTATCTGATCTTGAATTCGGAACTAACCGGATTTACCGATCTCGAACGGCAGATCATTGCGAACATTGCGCGTTATCATCGCAGAGCGTTCCCAAAGCCGAGCCATGCTTTTTTCAACGCACTCACGATGGAGGACCAAAGCCGCGTCTGGATGCTCGGCGCGATCACGCGACTTGCCGATGCGATGGACCGCAGCC
>DASYAJ010000220.1:0-4399 GCA_036501405.1 Kapaibacterium sp. (SeqCode) | reverse complement strand
TCACCCGCATTAACACGAAGAAGATAAGAAATACTCATTCATCGGAATTGGCTCATTTGGGGCAGAGACCGGGTACATTCCGATCCTGCTCATCAATCCACTATTGATAGGCTTACTCGTAGCGCAACGCTTCGATTGGGTTCAGCCGGGAAGCTTTCATGGCTGGGTACCAACCGAAAAACACACCTACCGCCGAGGCAGAAGAAAACGCGATTACAACGCCTTGAAGAGAAACAATGACATTCCAGCCGTTCTGCGTCGAAACGACACTGCTGGCAATAAACCCGAGAACGATTCCCAGTAAGCCACCCACCAGACTGAGCGTGATGGCCTCGGTCAGGAATTGCGTCAGGATCGTCGATCGCCGCGCCCGCCACACCGATCTGCGGGAAGTAGCAATTAGAATCGACGAAGGATTCTGAAACGGCGGGTTGCTCTGCCCGCGCGCGGGAACCGCAGCCAGTAGGAGCGCGGCTAAGGAGACCAATAGATTAAAATAGCTTCTCATCGCGGTAACCCGGACGCTTGTGTGGATAAAATCGTTCCGTCATCCCGGGCCTGCTTCATCTGCTGGATTATGCTGGGCTGGGAGCTGGAACCATTGCTCGCTGTGGAAAGCTTCACGATTTTCGCGCTGGCCGAATGCCTTGCGCTCTTGATCGTGAAAAGATACGTTCCCTGCGCCAAATTGCTGAAGTAAATCCGCTGCTGTTCCGCGCCACCAAAGAGACGAATCGGTCCTTGCTGGACTATTCGCCCGAGCATATCGAAAATCTCGTATGCTCCATCCTCCGATTCCGGCCAGACGATCGTCGCTACTGACCACGACTTCGACATCGGATTTGGCGAGACCGAAATATCGGCATCGTTCTCGGATGGAATACTTTTCACATCCGAGAATTTAGGATTCAGATGAACAGGAATGTTTTTGGAGCCATAGGTAAGAACCAATGCTCCAGCCCCTGATGGACCCATAGCATTTAACCATGATCGATCGTTAAGGAAATCCTCAAGACTATCTTCATTTGCCGTAAGTGTATCTCCTATATGGATGCTGTACGATCCAGAGTTGTAAATATCGATCTTCTTATCGAGAGCTTGTCCGGTAACGTAGTAATTATCATACCAGTAGTCACCAAAATTATTACTTGCTGTTACATAAAGGACATTGTTTCCTGTCCCGGTCATATCCCCGGCATTAATAAGTTCTTGGGGCCAAACGGTTTCATTCAATGAAGAGGGCTGTGAAATCACATAAGCCGCGCTATCGATGGTAATGCGATGGGAACCGAAGTCTGGACCACCTCGGAAAATAAAAATTCCATTGTCGCTATCATTTGTCGTGGGAATCGAAACCAGCCAATCAATAGAGCTATCACCCTGCTTCTTTGGCAGTGCTGGCATTGTCAGTGTTTTAAAAGGATCAGGCCAAATCTGATTGCTATCTCTCCAAGCGATATTGGATGTTCGTGTCCAAAGGGTATCGTAAAGCATCGCAAAGACCAGCTTTTCGAGTGTAAATGGCGTGTCATTTTTGAAAAAAAATACGTTGCGATCTTCATCGACAATAATAAGATCGTCCCTTCCAGTTCCACGAAATCTACCCTTAATAGTAGAATGGTCGGCATTAAATCTATTCGCCTGACCGTAATATGCAGACGTATCCTCATAAACTATTTTATTGAGAATGAGGTTTTGGCCACCATGGAATTGAACCAAAAAAAGACTGTCCTTTGAAAGAGTATTATAATAGGTATAGAACCCAAGTACAATGTCATCCACAGTGTCGCTGGAAAGGTGGGAAATGTAGGGTGTGAATACCAAGCCTGCATCGTCAGTCAATCCTTCATCGCCTTGAATATTCGATTTCAATTGAGTATAGTTAGCGGAATCATAGTTTCCATTATCGTCGGCCCAATAAATACGCCATGTTTCTTGATCATAAATATCAAGATGGTTTTGGTCATGAAAATGTCCAAAATAAAAATCTCCAGTGAGTTCGAGTGTTTGGGCAATTGGATGAAGATTATGCAAATTGAAGTTCGGGCCGGTGGGCGCTACTTCAAAAACGGAATTATTGCCAATCAGCATGTTGCCGGGCATCCCACCTTGCTTCGGTCCGAGATTGTGGATATATGCTCCAAGGTACTCATTGGCATAGCTTCCATAAATCGTATCGATCTCCCCCGCCACACCGATCTGCGGGAAGTAGCAATCGGTGTCCAGCGATGGGTTGCGGAACGGCGGGTTGCTTTGCGCGCGTGCCACCAGCGGCAGCGTTGCCGCGTGTACAAGAATGATTGCAAGGATAAAAAAGCAGAATCGAGTCACAGCTATCTTAAGAACCATTGTGACGCTAAAAGGTTACAAGCTTCGGCTTCAAAGATACGGTAAAAAAAGCGACCGGCGTAAAATTGATTTTTTAGAAATGGAAAAAATGGGAACGTGAGGGACTTCTCTTCCCATTCGTTATTCGTGTTCGAGCATTCTATTTCTTTCCCGCAAGCGGAACCGTCGGTGGCGGGACAGAGGGCGGGACGGACGTTGTTGTCGCGTTCTTCTCAAAATTAAAATTCAATCCATTGATGACATCGCCATCTTCAAGGCTCCGAACGGTAAAATCGATATAAGGCGGATTGCAGGTCGCATGTAACAGCCGTAGCTGTTCCGGATCGATTGTCATGCGATATTTTCCGGGCGTAATTCCCATGTAATAAAATTCCCCGTTCGAATAAGAAAGCAGGTCGTCGGTCAGTTTGAGTTCCGTCGTATCGCCATCGGGATCGTTCCGACGAATTTTGAGTCGTGCGCCGCCCAATCCCTCCTGCTTTCCATTTTTATTTGTCATGACGTAGCCTTCGATTTGGCCGGCCGCAGCCAGAGGAATTTCGATGCGCGCGAAGCCATTGGCCGGCGGTGTGATTTCGAAACTCGAAAACTTTGGAAGCAGCGAAATATTGTCAAGGCCCGCTGTGGAAGTCTTGATAAAATAATGATTATATGGTTCCAGATCGGTGACACGAAGAATTCCCGAGTCGGACGCAATCAGCTTTCCCGGCTGCCGTTCGAAGCCAAATTTTGGAACGAGCGGTTCGCCATCGTCCCACTTTCCATCCCCGTTCTGATCGATAAAAGGAATGACTTCAAAGCCTCCTCGACGGACTTCGGGCCGGCTACCGCCGTAAAATCCGGCGTCGGCATCGAAACCGAGTGAGCCTTGCACGGTCGTGCTGCCGGCCAAGAGCTCTCCGGTGCCTCCGGTTCCGGCAAATCCAACCTGCGAAAACGGCAAGACCGTCCGAATCGAAAGCTGGAAACTATTCGAAGCGCTCGCAAAGGTATGCACGGCCGACATGCTCGTACTCAGCCAGTCCGAGAACGATTTCGTAATGCCGAGCTGAACGTCCTGAACTTGCCGTGTCGTGTAATCGAATGCACAGGAGGGCCGTGCCACAATGCCATCGAAGAGCATGAGTGAAAGTCCGGCCTCGCCAGTGCCATCGCCTTGGGGATATAGGTGAAAGCGATCGCGCAAAAAACTGTAATTCGCCGAAATATTCAGTGACGATCCAAAAACATTGAGCAGCGCCTCCACTGTCGAAGAAAGGTTACCAGTGTCGTTATTGACGGGTAAGTCCTGCGCGGCAATACGAATACTTCCCAACTGGAAAGGCATCGGAAGGTTCAGCGTCAATTTCCGTTGATTGACGACATAAAAAGGATCGGTAATCGAAAGGGCCTGCTGCGTAGAATCCGCTGCGCCCTGCGTTTGGGCAAACGGTTTATCATACTCCGCTTCCAGCGAAATACCCCACGGCCCTGTGATGCTCATGGTTCCCCGATATCCACTCGATTCATAATACTCTCCGCCAAGCAGAATATCACTCGAAACGCGAATGGAACCTTTGGCATAGGGCGTGTACGAGGCTGGTCCCAACGGGCTATGTGGCAAGTTCGGATCGGCAAGGTTCGGAGCTTCGAGATACCGAACGCCGCCATTCAGCGTCATCGCCGTGCTGATACCCAGCTTTGCATCGAATTGACCCGTACTGTTCTTGATGCCTGGATGGTCCATCAGTGTACCGCCCGTTAACGTATATTCCAAATGGCCCGGCGGAAGGAAAGTATAAGGAATACGAAGCTGGACGATATTCGTACGAACTTCGCCATAAGGCCCATAGAATTTCAACTTAATATCGGTGGAACCATACGAAAGCGGCACGACAAATTTATAATATCCTGTCTGGTCCGCTTTGGTGTAATTGACAAGCACATCGTTGATGTAAAGTTCCACGGTCCAGTCCGGTTCCGTGTGATCGCTGATAGTATAATTCGAGAACGAGGTTTTATATTCGGTATTGATGTTCGAAATTTGGAACCCGATCATACTATCGGGTAA
>DASYAJ010000219.1:0-1512 GCA_036501405.1 Kapaibacterium sp. (SeqCode) | reverse complement strand
ATACGATAATGTCTTCCTCAGCGAGAGAGGAATTCGTCTTATCGATGTTGGAATTTCCGTGCTTCAATCGCAGGTCGGCGATAAATTATTCGCACATTATGTCGCGGAGGAAGAGAAGGAATTGGCGGAGTTTAAGGAGTATTTTCTGGGGAGATAAGAGCATGGTTGAGCCACTTGTGAAAGATCGGAATTTCTTAATTCGTATTTCGGTTCCAAACCCATCGCCGGGTGGATTCGATTCCGAAGTTCATCGATACATTCTACTTCATTCTCGGAAGCCACCCTTCAACATGACATGGTAAATCCAGGGGAGCCTTGGCAAGAAGCGGACAATGTAAGGGAGCCATCACTGTGCCATCATCAGCTAATTTGGTTCGGAATTGGGAACGGAATTGCCAATCTTCAACTCAAATTGGAGGAGATGTAAGGTTTTGAACTTTTCTAATTAGTTGCTTCTGCCAAACGCCACGCGTGCCAGATCTCATCGGCGTCAAGCGGAGGATTCCGGAACGAAAAGAATCTTCAAGAGCTAATCGGCTTGTATTTAGCCTTTTTGAGTTGATCGGCAATGTATTTTTTGAATTCCTCAATGGTCATGTGCTCCGTTTCACGCGCGATCTTCTCCTTCACGGCACCAAAAAAATCTACCGCATGGAATCCGGGGATGGCCTCGCTCGGTGATGCTTGAACATTATTCTTCATATCGGATCATCTCCTTTGGTGCTCGAATGTCAATTAACGGATAACCCTGTTTTAAGTTCACGGCATTGAATAGCAATATCTTATCGAGAGTTCACAATATGCTTAAAATTCCAGCTAACCAAGACATCGATTCGATTAATCGAGGCAATAGCAATATGGTACGCATCATTGAGGCTCGCGTGACCTAAAATTTTCTCACTGACATAATGATCCGCCAATTCACGCGCCTCCGATGTAAAATCGAGAATGGTGAAACAATCGGGCGGAATAGTTAGGATCAAATCCCGAACCGCTTGCGGTGCCGGTAGAAGTTCAGCGGTGCTGATTTCAGAAATATAGACATCGAATTCCTTCGCGTAAATACGCTCGAAGAAGAGTTTTGTATCGGCTTCAAATTCCGCATCGAAATACCCGCCGATAACAGATGTGTCGATATAAATTCTTTTACGCATCTCGTTATCAGCAGGTCATTCAATTTACGCTGCCGCAGTTTCGCTATCCCCGGAACCGGCTTCGTGGTGCGCTTCTTCCGGAGGCGGAACGATTCCTGCTTCTTTCATCACATCGTCGATAGAAGCGGTCGGTTTGGAGACGGCCTGTTGGCCGTCCTCGGTTGCTTTCGCTTCGACGGTGAAGAGAAGCTCCGCGTCGTTGGCGGCCACATCCACCTTCACCAGTGTGCCGTCCTTGACCGTGCCTTTGAGGATCTCCTCGGCAATCGGATCTTCGACGTACTTCTGCATCGCGCGCTTGAGCGGGCGAGCGCCATACGCTTTGTCGAAGCCTTTATCAGCAAGGAAATCGAGCGCG
>DASYAJ010000218.1:0-4182 GCA_036501405.1 Kapaibacterium sp. (SeqCode) | reverse complement strand
ATGATGTCGATCATGTGATATGTCGTCATATACAGATCGGCGAGTTCATCACCAATTGCTGCTGCCTCCTTGTTCCACCCCGACATCCAGAGATCCCTCGCTCTTCCCAATGCGGCCGCTTGACGATATTCAGCGATTTCTTCGAGAAGCTTTTTTGCGCCATGCTCGATGGCATCAATGTCGCTGCCGAAGGTGGCATCGGCCCATTCGATAAAACCCTGTGGAATTACTGTTGCGCTCATTATTTTACCTCCTCAAAATGTGTTAGTTGTTCGAACCATCGCGCCTTCGGGAAAAGGATTTTCAGGGCGCTCAAAAGATCGCGATGAAGGCGACGATGATTAAGCGCGTTGCCAGGGAAACGTGATTCGAAAACCCACCGACAACGGCCATCTCGCTTGACAAGATTTCCGATGAACTCACCTCTCTCATTCAGGATTCTACAGGCGTAATCGCTCTCGCGAGAGAAATAAGAAATCATCCCTTTTTCCTCCTGGTGTTCCATGCCTTCATCGCAGCGATCGTGCCGCGCAGGTGCTTGATCGTCTCGCCGCGTTCGAGATACCATTTGTAATACTGATCGCGCTCGCGCACGAGCGTGCCCCAATTCAGCGCCATCTTCTCCGTCGCATCGGCAATGCGCTGAAGGGAACCGGCGTTAATATGCTCGGTAGTGCTACTGGAAGTCCAATTTTGCTTAGCGTGTTCTCGAAATGTGCTCATAATAAAATCCCAGGATAGCCTTGCACCAGTTGAATAAATTGCTTCCAGTCGGCGCGAGCTTGCCAGGCATCGCCACTGCTATTTTGTCCGCGAACTTCATAATGGAGCCGCTTTTGTTTGCCGTCCGCATTCATCACCGGCTCGATGAGTCCGAGCTTTTTGAGATCGAACATGCGCGCGGAGATGCTGCTCGTTTCGATATTCAGTTCCCGCGCCACGAGCCGAATGCAGGATGGCCCGTTATTCGTCAGGCACGATAAAATGAGCAGGTGAACGTCCTGAATCTTTCCTCGCACTTTGTGCCATGCCTCCAGCTGAGACTCGCTCAAGCGGAGCATACACGGCGGAAGCGGTTGCAGGTATCCTACGGATGAACCCACATCCATCGCCTCTAACGGAGTACCCGCCAGAGCATTCTGCCGCGCGGCTTCGGTGTAAGTAGGATTCGGACGTTCACGCTGGCTCATATAATCAATGGTGGATCGAATGAAGGAATGATGTTTTTTTCTTCCATGATGCGCCGGCAATCGCTGCAAATGGAGCAATGGCGAGGAACCCGATGATAGGAATAATAACTTCGATCCTTCCACTGGCCACAAATCGAAGTCTCACTTTTCGATTCGTAAAAATGGAATCCACCGAAACCATCGTGCCTGCCGTAGCCGGGTTCCTCCACGAGCGCATGTCGTTCAGGATCGTAGGCCATTTAGCTTCTGTAGTCTGCTAATTCCTTCAGCCTGACGCTTGGCGTTTCCTCGCCCTCTTCGATTTGAAGGCCGATCGTAGCAAGATCCTCATCGGAGATCTCGCCTTCGTCGTAGGCCTCTTTCACAGCCGATTTATCAAGCTGTGGATCGGGCTGCGAGAGGAAAGATTTGAATAACTCCTTTCGCGAGCTATTGAGAAAGTCGATGATGTCCGCGAGCTTCTTTTTCTTACGAAGCACGACTTTCGCGGCGCCCTTTCGGAAGCTGATGGTTCCCGCTTGGAGTTCGAGCGATTTTTTCCCGTTCGGGAAAAGCTCTGCATCGCTGCGATTGTTTTCCGCCCATTCGATGATCTGCGATTCGAGACGTTTCACTTCCTCCTCGAACGTGGCCGTCTCATCGGTATAGGCATCGCGGACCGTCGCGATTTTCGAATTTGCTTCGGCCGTTTTTTTGTCGAGATTCGCTTTCGCGCGTTGCATTGTGTTCATTGCCGACTCGACCTCGGCAATGCTGTTGAGTTTTTTCATTGATATTCAGGTTTGAGTGTGACTAAATCTTTTCCGTAGCGGTCCTTGCCGGCGCGATCGAAATATTCCGGCCAGCATTCCCAATTTGCTTTCTTTCCCTTCAGCCATTCGCTGGCTGCCCTGGCATTGTAGATGTGATCCTGCGTAGGATAGCCATCATCGATCGGGTCCGACTTGCGGCGTGGCTGCTCCACCGGCGCGTGTGGGTTTTTGCGCGTGCGAGGAATGGATCTGTTCAGCAATCCTTCCACCGTTGCGATGGAATGATTTTCGAGCTTATTCATATCCATGATGGCTTCGCGCGTTTTTTCGATGCCGTATTTTTCGACAAGCTCTGCGAGCGCAGTCCAGCGATCGGCCTTCAGCCAATCGTTCGCCATCGAGCGCTCGATCACGAAAATAGTTTTGACGTGACCGTGCTTTTTGTACAGCGCCATGATCGCGTTCTTGTCGAATTGCGAGCAATAATTCCGACGATCCTGCACGAATCCGAAAATGATTTCGAGGTCGAGAAGATCGAGATTGGAAAAATCCCATTGTGAAGGCATGTGTTAATTCTGAATTAAGTTACCGGATTCATCGATCAATAATATTGGCACGGCAAGCATCTCATCGATCTCGCGCGCTTTGTCTTTAATCGCGCCCACGGTTTGCGGCGTGTCGAAAAAGCTTTCGATCTGCTCCCACATCTCGATCGGAATGCTGCCGATCGCAAAGCGGCCATCGGAAAGCTTCATCATCTCTTCGGAGAAGCGAGTGTTCACCTGCGAGCCGGTGAGCAGATCCTCATCGCGCTCGATCTGCATTCGCATCGTCTCGCCGATCGGCTGCGCGTTCATCGAAGATTGAAGGATCAGCTCGTGCCGTGCTCCTTCGTGCATGGTGAAATAAAATCCATGCGCGGCAAAGATTTCGACCTCATCTCCATCGTTAGCCCAGAGCGGCGCAACGCAATAGACATTCGGCGCGACGTTCACCAGGCGCTGGCGCACCTTGCATGTCTTTGTGCGGCTGAAGAGCCCGAGCGCGTTTTCGTCGGGATACATGGCGCTTTTGAGAGCGCCATAATAAAGATTCCATTTGCCCAGGCTCGAACCATCGTCGGCTTTCCGTGTCGGATGCGCCATTTGGTTCCACTCTTCGAGCCACGCGTGCAGCTCGAAGTTCAGCGTGGCGAGATCGGTCTCGGAGCCATGCGGATGCTTCAGCGAGTACATCATTTCGAATCGGCGTTTCAGTGTCTGCACCGACTTCTCCACTTTGCCGCGCGCTTTTTTATTCGAGCGTGGAAGAACCCTTCCCATCGCGTCTTTCTCGTTCGCGCCGATAATCATTTTCACGCCCATGCGAGCAAGCCCGATCTGCGTGGCGCCGTCCATCCAGCCGGAGCCACGATCGACGTAGATCGATTGTGGGATGCCCTGCAAAAGGAAATCATTCGGATGATGCGCGATGCGTGGCTTGCGAGCGAAGGCGCGAAGAAGGAAGTGCTGCGCTTCCACAGCCGATTCGCCCTTCGCGAGGAAATATTCCATGTACATCACGCGCGAGGCATCGTCGATCGCAACGCCAACCCAAAGCCGCCTGCGGTCCAGCGTCATTTTCGTGGCATTCGGATTGCGGACCATCAGCCGGCCATTACCGACATGCTTCAAATGGCGCGAGACGGAGAAATCGCATTGGTACATCGACATCGCGTGTTCGCGCTCGAAGCGCCGCGCCACCGGCGACCATTCGTTTTCCAAATCCTGCCGCGCGATCGCTTTGTAGATCATCTGCTCCGTGACCCAGCGCGGAATTCGTTCCGATTCTTGCAGGAACTCGAATGCGATGCGATAAGTACATACCGAATGATCGAACGAGCTTTGCAATGCAAACTCGAACACGGTCCGGCCGTAGCTATCGAGCGCTTCCCGCTTCACTTGAGTTGCGGAGGAAACGGCACGGCGTTTTCGTGGCTTCACCTGCGAGAGTTCCAGCTTCCGATAGAGCGTCGCCACGCTGACGTTCATGTTCAGCGCCGTTTGCTCGATGAGCAATCGCCGCTCGCTCGATGAGTCACACGCGAGATAGTCCTCGCGGACCGACGAAAGAAGGAGTGGATCGATCGTGTGTCTCATGCAGGTTCGAGTGCTGAGAATTCTTCCATCGTCATCTCGGTCACGTTGAGATGCACGACGTTGTGTTTTTTAAGGACCTCGTACACATTTTGCATGGCACGA
>DASYAJ010000217.1:0-1551 GCA_036501405.1 Kapaibacterium sp. (SeqCode) | reverse complement strand
TAGAACAAGCACAGAAGAAGCTCCTTAGCTTCGAGCTTTTCAATCGAGTCGACTACGAATACAAAACCTCTCCCACTATGCCGCCGGAATACGACGTGACTTTCAAAGTCACGGAAAATACCCAGGTCTTTCCGATGCGATTCGAACGATTGGGCGATCCGGAGGCGATTAGCGATTATCTGAAGCAGCACGTGGAACTCTACGCCGATCGAATTCCTGGCACCGATAACGTTTTGCAACGCTATCGCTTGGCCGTTGAGTCGTTCGTGAACGAGACGAAGCCGAACACCAAAGTGAGAGTCGTGGTGTCGAATGATGATCCGAATAATTTAACCGTGTTGTTCACGCCGAATGTCCCCGCGCCGACGATTTCACAAGTGGAGGTGACTGGCAATGAGGCCATCGATACGGGCACTATTTTGCGCGCGGTGAACGAAGTCGCGATAGGCGTGCCGCTTTCGGAAACGCGGCTCAAGATGATTCTCGATGGCGCCATCAAGCCGGTGTACGCTGCCAAAGGCTATGCGGCAGTCAGTTTTCCGAAGGTCGAAGTCGAACCGTCGAAGACGAGTTCCGGCGTCGTTGTAAAGGTCACGATCAAAGACGGGCCGCTGTTCAAGTTCGGGACGATTCGGTTTATTGGCAAAGGCCTCGAAGAGGACGAGGTGCGCTCGGCGATTACGTTTAAGCCGGGGCAAACGTTCAACGCTGAGCAGATGGATAACTTTCGAATCGAATTGATGACGCGGATGAAGCGGCGTGGTTTGTTGGATTCCAACATCACGAATGAATTGGTAGAGGATGATTCAAAGAAGACAGTCAATGTGATTTATCACGTAACTGCTGGGGAAGTCTACAACTTCGGAAAGTTGGATATTCGGGGCCTGGATATGGAGTCGCAGCCCGTGATCGAGAAGTTGTGGGGTGAAAAACCTGGGCACCCATTCAATCCCGACTATCCCGATTTCTTTTTGAAAAAAGTGCAAGAACAGGGTCTTTTCGACAATTTGGCGAAGACGACTTCCGATTACAGCAAAGACGAGGCAAGTCACACGGTGACGGTGCATCTTTACTTCAAAGGCGGAAAATCGCAGGCGGACATCGATCGGGAGAAACGGGAAGAGGAGCGCAAGAGAAGTCAGTACTGATAGGCGCGGTGCGCAGTTTCCCGGGCCCTCGCTAGCATACACTCGACAGTAGCGTATGAATCAAGTTGCTCTTGTAACAGGTGGTGGGCGAGGACTCGGACGTGCCTTTGCTGTTGCTTTGGCCAAACGGGGAATGGACGTAGCGGTTGCGTCGCGCAATTCTGACGAATTGGAATCGGCGGTGGATTCGCTGAAGGCGGCTGGTGTGAAAGCGATTGGCGTTCCCACCGATGTCACCGACGATGAAGCTGTTCGCCACATGGTTCAAATCGCCGAAGAACAGTTAGGACCGATCGATCTGCTGGTCAATGGAGCCGGGATATCGCCGCCATTCGGTCCAACTTGGGAGACCGACAGCAACGACTGGTGGCACAACGTGGAAGTGAATTTGAAAGGACCCATG
>DASYAJ010000216.1:0-3673 GCA_036501405.1 Kapaibacterium sp. (SeqCode) | reverse complement strand
TAAACCATTCAATATTATACTGAATAAAGGCGATGCCTATCTTGTCGAAGGAAGTTATCATGACGTTACCAACGATTTGACCGGCAGCCTTATCGAGTCCGATCAACCGGTCGCGGTTTTTAGCGGGCATCATCGCACGGCGATTCCAGATACGGCGGTCAATATCGATGGTTCGCCGAGCCGCGATCACTGTGTCGAGCAATTGCCGCCCGTCAGTGCCTGGGGCGATTCCGCGCTTGTCGTGCCCTATGCGACATCGGCTCTGCCAGACCTTGTGCGAATCGTTTGTTCGGAGGATGGAACCCAACTGACGATCAATGGAACTCCTGTTCCGCGAACGTTCAATGCCGGGGACTTTTATGAGATCACCCATTTGCAAGGCGTAACGTCCATTCAAGCTTCGCGCCCGATCGAGGTTGGACAGTTTATGCATACGAGTTTGGGCGGCCTGAACGATCCTCGCATTGCCGCCTATGGCGATCCGGCGCTCGCCTTGGTGTATCCTGTCGAACAATTTACGAATGCTTATACGATTATCAGCATCATTAACGCCGATGCCTACACTGGGAACTTCGTCAATATCGTTGCAGACCAGACTGCCCTCGGCTCCATGATGATCGATGGTGTACCGATCAATACAAGCGAGTTTACAAACATTCCCAACAGCCGCTTTGCTTATGCGCAGCATCGTGTCGTGCAGGGAACGCACAACCTTACGTGCAATAAACCGTTCGGCGTCACGGTATACGGGCTGGGCGGCGTAGACAGTTATTCTTACGTTGGCGGAACGCTCTTGAAGACAATCACACCGTTAAAAACGGTCGGGCTGACGATTGACTTTGGCGATCGCGTTATTAGTGGAACGGATGTAACTGGCGGACCGAATAATTATCCCTATACACCCACCGATCATTTCGATACGACCGTCGTCTTGCAAAACATCTCGCAGGATTCGGTTAATATCTATTCCTTCCCGAGGCGCGTTGGAGATACAGATCGCTTTTTCGTCGATACGACTTCCAACGGTTCTTCAATGAACCTTGTCAACGGTGAACCGCAAACCGGTGGCCCTCCCGGACTTCCGCTTTCTATTCCTCCATTGGGAAGTGCATCCTTTACAATCGAGTTTTGGCCACATCAGGCAAACCGCAGAATGCATACGCAGATCACTGCAAATACCGACCACCTTCGCGCTTACGTCGTCGATGTCTATGGCCGTGGCGTAACGGACAACATGGGCGTCTTCGCCGATACCACAAAAAGCATCACGATCGATACCATTGACTTCGGAACCTTCACCAACACCCCACCCATCGCCGATTCCGAAGTCTTCGTCGGCAACGCCGGAACGGCTCCCATGAGTGTGAACGTGGTAGTCACGAACCACTCCAACGCATTCGACATGAGCGGTATCGGCTATGCCGGTGCGCCGGTAACCGTTCCCTTCATCATCGCGCAGCCGCCTTCGGGTGCAGCGCGCATCGGTCTCCAATTCAATCCCACGGGCCTCCTCAAAGGCAAATATGTCGATTCCCTTATCGTCACCTCGAAATCCAGCACGCACATTGTCATTCTCATCGGTCATGTCGACATCATCAATGCGCTCGCGCCTGCCGTCGATAGTGTGCGATGGGGAACCATGCTCGTCTGCAACGATTCCACCTTCAATATCCAGTACACAAACACGAACGACGTCCCCATTACGGTGACGAACGCCTCCATCGTCGGACTGAACGCTACCGATTTCGCCATCGCTTCGCCGATTCCCCTCGTCATACCACCGGGAACCACCACGACACTGCAAGTCGAATTCAATCCTACTGCGAAAGGACCGCGCACAGCGCAGGCCATCGTTTCCTTCGATCTCCCACGCGCCGGTGATGGCTTCGGACCTTCCGATACCATCGCGCTCGCGGGAACCGGAGATAAACCGCTCCTCGCCTTTGCCGCGCCACGCAATGTCAAATCCTACTTCCTCGATAGTAGCTTCCTCATGCCCATCTTCGCGATCACCCCACTCGACCCGTTCGCGCCCCAGGGATATACCATCTACGTCCAGCATGATTCCGTCAATCTCGTCCTCGCCGATGTCGTCAACGCCGGAACCCTAACACCCAACGGATATTTCACCATCCTCCGCGGCGTTAATCCAAACGGGGAACCGAACGGATGCGATACCATCGTCTTCCAACAAGCGGGAGAAGGTTCCAAAAATGCCGCCAATAAAATCAAGGGTGGAGGACCGGGTAGCACGACCCCGCTCATCTATCTCCAATTTAAACCGCAGCTGAACGGACAAGGCAATACCAACGCCCCGATGCTGACCGTAAATAATTCGCCACTCACCTTCCTAAAAGATTTCCCGATCGATTACCAAATTCTCCTCACCGACCCACAAATTCTTTCCCAATGCTCCGACCGCATCTGCGATTCCGGACTCGCGACCGTCTCCGGCGCCTGCGATTCCATCGAACTCACCAACGCGCCGAGCATACCGCTCGCCGCCATGCTCGGCATCCCCACGCCTAATCCTGCGGGAGCAATTAATCAAGCCGGTGGTGGCGATAATCTGGCAATCGACATTCCCTATGATTTGCCTATTACTACCGACTCCAACGCGGTGTTCCAAATTGCGATCTACGACCAAGCCGGCACAAAAAGGGCTACCATCGCACAAGGCGACGCCAAACCGGGACGCTACCACGCCGCGCTCCAGACCAGCGGACTCCAACAAGGAACATACTTCGTCGTCATGACCTGCGGCTCCTATATGAGGGCCAGAAACATCGTCATCGTAAAATAACTCGTAACGTTTTTGTCTTCAGCCGATGATTGAGGAACTGTTCCGTGGCCGGCCCGCAGTACTCGCTGCTCTGGCCCTCGGGCTTGGGATTGCATTCGAACCAGTCTGTGGATTATGGTTTGCTTTTGCTCTGGCATTATTGGTTCTTGTTCTGAGCTTGGTCTGGCAAAGAAAAGGTACGTACGTTCTCTGGTTATTTGCTTTTTTTTGTCTTGTTGGCTCTGCGCTCGTCCGTGAGGATGTAGAATCTTATTCGAACTCTTCTCTTGCCCGCATTGCTTCGCTGAAACTCGAAAAAGTCATTCTTGTCGGAACGATTATTGAGACCAATGAATCGAATTCCGATTATCTCTGGACATTCCACACCGATAGTATTGGAATTCCGAATGAACAAGCGATTCCTACAGGTGGGAATGTTCTTTTGTATATTCCCAAATTGGGTTATTCGCATGTTCCATTGCCGGAAGCCGGTTCTCTCTTGCGCATCTATTCGGCGCTGGAACCGTTCCATCGTCCTACGAATCCCCACGAATTCGGGAGCGACCTGAAGCTACAGACAACAACGCACACCGAAGCGGTTGGCTATGTGCATTCTCGTTTCGATTATACCGTTGTACATGCAGCGATACCAAGCTTCCTTACGCAATTATCTTCCCTGCTGGCATCTATGCATGCTAAACTTCTGAGCCTTCTCGACCGCTCGATGGAACAGCCCGATGCGCGCGGATTTGTCGAAGCGGTTGTCCTGGGAGATCGCAGCAATATGGACAAAGAAACGCTGAATGATTTTACGACCGCTGGCGTCGCGCATATCCTTGCTGTGAGCGGCTTCAATGTTGCGATTGTCTCCCTGGTGGTTGCGCAACTGCT
>DASYAJ010000215.1:0-9824 GCA_036501405.1 Kapaibacterium sp. (SeqCode) | reverse complement strand
GATGGCTGTATCGATAATTATGAGGGATGGGACGTCTGCGGCAATGTTCTGCCAGGTTCTGAATATGAGCCGAATAATAATCCCCGCCCACGAGTCGATTCGGCAACGCATGGAACGCATACTGCGGGATGCATTCTTGCCACTGGAAATAATGCACTAGGAATTGCTGGGGTGGCCTATGGCTGTCGCCTATTACCAATCAAAGCTTCTGGCGCTTGGGTCAATAATGTTGACGGCGGCTATGAAGGCATTCACTATGCATCGAATCACGGCGCGCGTATTACGAACTGCTCCTGGGGGGGATTTGTCACTTCGGACGATACCGCATTTGCCAATGCATTTCTAGTGGAAGCCGAAGCACATAACAACCTTGTTGTCGCTGCTGCTGGGAACAATGGGGAAACGAACGATCCGAGCGATACGAACCAGTATCAATTTGAGTATCCCGCAAATGGACCTGGTGTGCTAAGTGTTGGCGCTACCGATCAGAATGATAATCCAGCAATATTTTCCGATCATGGCCATTCCGTCAGTGTGTGGGCGCCGGGCGTTGGAATTCTGAGCTGCGATTACCCCGGTAATAGTTCCTACAGCCAAGAAGATGGCACCAGCTTTTCTTCTCCGCTTACTGCAGGAGCGGCAGGAATAATTGCATCCATCCATCCCCAATGGCCTGTGGGAGAGATTGCACATCTCCTTATCAATACCGTTGATAATGTTGTTGATACGAGTTACCGCTACGGGTATTGGGGCCGTATCGATCTCGAAAACGCGATCATTGCTTTGACGGGGCCTATTCTGTATGTTCAAAGTTATGCTTGTAATGGAACTGATTCGCTCGGGCATCCGGGCTCGGTTGAAGATTTGAAAGTGGTGTTCCAAAATTTAGGTGGGCCAGGTCAAAATCTCACTGCGACGATACTTCCAAACTACGGCGATTCGGTAAATGGCGTTTCACAAATTGGCTCCCTCGATTCAAACTCTACATTCACTGCTGATTTTCAGATTTGGCGTTCTGGTGTTTTTAGCCAAGGATTTTTGCCAGTTCGTTTCTTCGTGACGGACGGAAATAAATATTCAGATACAATCTCCATTTCAATTCCACTTTCAGTTATTCCTGGTTTCGTTCCTGATATTCCGGGGACGTACGGTTCCAGCATCTCTCGCGTATCGGGCACGACCGCATGGGCTTCTTTCGGACTGGCGGCCACGACCGGTCAAGTCGTGAGCGCAAATTTTGCTCAAGAGCAGGGAGCTCAATGGATCGATACGACCATCCTGAACGATGGTGCGAATCCGCCTTATTGCGTGACTGGGATCGATTCGAATACCGCGTTTTTCGGAAGCGGGCCTCCCGGCGGTACGGCCGTCGTGATTTCCACCACCGATGGCGGTTCGGATTTCAACGAAGTGGACGTATCGACATTCGCGGCGTTTGTGAATACGATTCATTTTTTCGATCCAATGAATGGTATTTTTATCGGCGATCCGGTCTCGGGCAAGTGGGGAATCGGTGTCACGAGCGATGGCGGTCAATCATGGCAACAAATGACCAAGCCGCCCACGGCCGTAGGAACTCTTGCAAGCTGGAATAATTCCGCATCGTGGGTCGGTGACAATGGCTGGTTTGGAACGAACAGCCGCCAAATATATCGCACAACGAACCGAGGCCAGAGCTGGGCTTCGGTAAAAACCGGAACACATCAAAATGGGTTGGGAGTCGCCTTCGCGGACGATGCCCTGCATGGATTTGCTTGTTTTTTACCTGCTAAAAGTACGGGCGATACTGCGATTGGCGTGAGTAACGATGGCGGTCTTTCATGGCAAACATTGACCACCCCTCCCGTTGCAGGTCTATTGCCGGGTTCGGTCCAATTTATTCCGCAATCGAATACGGCTATTCTGACATCGGACAAAGGTGTGTTTCGGACCAGCGATTTCGGACTAACGTGGACGCCGATCGGTCTTCCAGTTTCTTTCAATGCGGACCAGGCTTCCATCAGTATCTGGCGAGGTTTGAACGAATTCGTTGTCAGTATCAACTCCGCTGTAAATGGTGTCGCTACGTATATCGAGCCTGCGCCGCTGGATGCCGTTTCGGAACAGAACTTGCCTTCGTTCGAGCTCGAGGTTTATCCGAATCCGATGGTATCGAGCGCGACGATGACATTTACCCTTCCAGCAAGCGATCACGTTCGCGCCGCGCTCTTCGATGCGCTTGGCCGCTCGATTCTGCCGATCGTGGACGGAAACTTCCGTGCGGGAGCACATCTCGAAACCTTCGATGCATCGCACCTCGTGACAGGGACCTATTATCTTCACGTTCAAACAAGTTCGGGCGTGCAGCAAACGCGCGTCGTTACCGTCGTGCCGTAACCGATTCTTTTCACCACATCCGAATGAATGGCTGACATACCGGTTCTAAGCCTTATTACATTTCTGCCGCTCGTGGGAATGCTGGTGACAGCATTCGTCCCACGCGCAAACATTCGGACGCTGCGCGGGATCACAATCGGCGTAACGCTCTTGCAGGTGGCGATTGCCATACTAATCTGGTCTCATTTTAAGGGTGGGCTGGGCGGCATCAACGATCCCAAAAGTTTTCAATTTGTCGAGCGCCAGCCATGGATTCGGATATCGGGTCTTGGGCTGTTTGGCAATGTAGCCATCGATTATTTTATGGGATTGGATGGCCTTTCGGTCATCATGGTGCTGCTCACGGCGATTGTGAGCGCAGTGGGCGCGATTGCGAGCTTTTCCATCGAGCGCAACGTGAAGGGATATTTCCTGATGTATCTATTGCTCGACATTGGGATGATGGGGACGTTCTGCGCGATGGACCTTTTTCTGTTTTATGTCTTTTGGGAAGTAATGCTATTGCCGATGTATTTCCTGATCGGCATTTGGGGCGGCGCGCGACGTGAATATGCGGCAATCAAGTTTTTTCTTTATACGCTGCTTGGTTCGATCTTCCTCTTTCTGGTGATGATCGGACTTTCGTTTTCGAATCAGGTGATGCTGTTCATTCCTGGAACGCACATCGTCATCACAAATCCGCTAACGCATCGGCCGGAACTGTTCCATACCTTCAGCATTCCGCGAATGATGGACCCGACGGCGCGAATTCCAGGCAGCATCTTTTCAGGGCTTGGCACGGCATGGCGTTATGCAGGGTTCTTCGCCATGTTTTTTGCATTTGCGGTAAAAATTCCGATGGTCCCGTTTCACACATGGCTTCCGGACGCGCATGTCGAAGCGCCGACAGCCATCTCCGTGGTCCTTGCGGGCGTGCTTTTGAAAATGGGTGGCTACGGAATTTTGCGGTTAGCGCTGGGGATGTTTCCGGAGATTGCGATTGCGCTTTCGTGGTACATGGCGCTCTTCGGCGTTATCAATATCGTGTATGGCGCGCTCTGCGCCATGGCACAAAGCGATTTCAAAAAGCTGATCGCGTATAGTTCCGTTAGCCACATGGGGTTTGTACTACTCGGTATTGCTTCGCTGAATGCGCAGGGGATGACGGGAGCCGTGCTGCAAATGTTCAATCATGGCATTGTCACCGCGATGCTTTTCGTACTCGTTGGTGTGCTTTATGACCGAACGCAAACGCGCGGCGTTCTCGAATTCGGCGGCTTGGCGAACCAAATGCCGCGATACTTTGCGCTTGTCGTCATTGCTTTCTTTGCGGCGCTTGGCCTTCCAGCTTTTTCGATGTTCATTTCCGAGGCATTTGTCTTTCTCGGATCGTTCCAAACCTGGCAGGCGCTGACGATCGTAGCAACAGCAGGAATTATTCTCACCGCGGCCTACTTCCTGACGACGCTTCAGCGGATGTTCTTCGGAACCGTTCCAGAAAAATGGCGCAGCCTGACCGATGTGACGTTCCGCGAAATCGTTTCGCTGGTTCCGCTGGCGGCGATTGTCATTGCGATGGGAATCTATCCCGGGCCGATTATCGATCTGACGACCGTGAGCATGAGCGCGCTCGCGAATTTCCTTCATTCGTATGCGTCGGTCCATGCCGCGATGCTGCCCTGAGCCATGAACCCGCAGTTAGATACGCTTTCGAAGATTGCCCATGCGGTGCAGGGGTATTCCGCGATCAGCCTGAATAATTTCGTTCCAGAGCTTGTCCTCGGGATCGGATTCCTTGCCGCGATCTTGCTCGATGCGATCACGCGACGGGCACGTTCGAAACAGTTCGCGGCTTTTTTTGCGATGGCTGTACTTGCCGTGGCCGCCGTGTTTTCAATTCTGCAATGGCATGCATTCGATCCACTTCATGCGCGGGAATGGGCCCGCAGCGGCTCGCTCGTTTTTCCCTATTCGCAGTTGCTCTTCGGTCCTATGCTCGGGACGAATAGTATTGTGAATGGTTATGCCATGATCGCTGTCGATAATTTTACGGTGTTCTTCAAAGTGCTCATTGCAATTGGAGCCATTTTAACGTTGGCGATTTCTCTCACATCGCGCGCGCTCCAAGCGGAGCCGCAACGCATTGGCGAATATTCCTCGCTCATTTTGGGTCTGTCGATCGGAATGTTCCTGATGCCGGCATCGACGGACCTCGTAATGATGTATCTTTCGCTAGAACTTACTTCGATTGCAGGATATATTCTCGCGGGGTTTCATCGAAAAACGGAACATGGTGCCGAAGCGGCGCTGAAATATATTCTGTTTGGGGCGCTATCGTCGGGTCTCATGATCTATGGGTTCTCGCTTTTCTATGGCCTTACGGGAACCACAAATATCCGAGCGATCAGTGAGATATTCCGTATCAATCCGCTGACGCATTCCGGAACGAATCTGCCCATTATTTGGGCCGCCGTTATTCTTTCGCTTGTTGGAATGGGGTATAAAATCAGCGCATTTCCTTTTCATTTCTGGACGCCGGACGTTTATGAGGGCGCGCCAGTTCCCATTACTGGATTACTCTCGGTGGCTTCGAAGGCGGCAGGATTCGGGCTGCTGATTCGTTTTCTCTTTTTTGTTCTGCCGCCCAGCGGCCTTTCCCATACACCAATCGTTCCATGGCCGATGGTCCTTGCCATTGGCGCATTCGTAACGATGACGTTCGGTAACATCGCGGCGTTGCTGCAATCGAACGTGCGACGAATGCTTGCTTATAGTTCCATTGCGCATTCTGGCTATATGCTCGCGGCCTTAGCGACAGGGACCTTGCAGGGTGTGGTGGCTGTGCTTATTTATCTGGCGGTCTATCTCTTCATGCAGCTTGGAGCTTTTTTTGCCGTTTTGCTCATCGAAAATTCGATTGGTTCGGAAAAAGTGGAGGATTATCGCGGCCTGATGCTCCGTGCCCCGATGGTCTGTAGCGCGCTCGTGATCTTCCTCGTATCGCTGACCGGTATTCCAGTCACGGCGGGCTTCATTGGGAAATTTTATCTGGTTTCTGCGCTCGTTGCTCCCAATTCCCTGCATGGAGTTCCTTTATTATGGCTCGCCATCGCGCTTATCGTGAATTCCGTTCTTTCGCTTTATTATTATCTTCGCGTTGCAGCGGCAATGTTCCTGAAGCGCCCGCTTGTTGCTGCGGCACTTGAAGAACTTTCCATTGAACTTCCGAAACCGCCCCGAATTCGCTATTCCATTCCCGCAATGGTGCTGCTCTTTGTTTTTGTGATTCCGGTCATTGCATTAGGACTCTTTTTTCAGCCACTTGTCGACTTAACGAGCGGCGTCATCAACGCATTTTTGCGTTGATTCTTTTCGACGGAATCGTGTTACAAAAGCATGGCGCTTACGATTCCTTTTGAAATTTCCGTGCAAGAGTTAAAAGAATGGATGGATTCCGGCAAGGAATTCCTCCTTGTCGATGTCCGTGAACCGGGCGAATATGCCACGGCCAACATTGGTGGGAAGCTGATTCCCCTGAATTCCGTCGCCCAGCATTTAGGCGAACTCGACCCCGAAAAAGATATTGTCGTCCACTGCAAAGTGGGCGGGCGAAGCGGCATGGCCGTCGAGTTCATGCGGCGCAATGGTATTCCGAAAGCCAGGAATCTTCGCGGTGGGATTATCGCGTGGAGTAAAGAGATCGACCCAAGCGTTCCACTGTATTAAAGCACTTGCATGACTATTCGGGAATTAGGGGATCGAATCGGCGCGCTGCAGATTGAAAAATCGCACGGCGATGAAGAGATTCGTTGTGCGACCGGAATCGAGGATGGCGTTCGCGGAGCTGTGGCCTTTATTGGGAACCCGCTTTATGAACGCTTTCTCTCCACCACGAAGGCTACCGCGGTCATTGTAAGCGAATTTTTGAGTGCATCCTATAATGTAGGAGAAGGCCCGGCGATCTTACGTGTTAAAAATCCTTATGAAGGTTTTGCGACTGCGCTCGAAATTTTCAGTCCGAAGCGTGAAAAGCCTCCGCGCGGCATTCATCCGAGCGCAGTGATTTCGGAAGGAGCCGACGTACATCCGGAAGCGCATATCGGAGCCAACGCATTCCTTGGCCCGCGAGCGAAGATCGGCGCAAATACGATCGTGCGCCATGCGGCGTATATCGGTGCCGATTCCGAAATTGGTTCCGACTGCGAAATCCATCCCTGTACCGTAATTTACGATCGGGTAAAAATTGGGAACCGCGTCGTTGTCGGCGCGGGCAGCGTCATTGGCTTCGATGGCTTCGGATATGTTCCGATGGGAGATAACACCTATAGAAAAATTCCTCAAATCGGTATCGTGGTTTTGGAAGACGATGTCGAAGTCGGCGCAAACACAACGATTGACCGGGCTACCGTTGCCGAAACGCGGATTAAACGGGGTGTCAAGCTCGATAATCTTGTGCAGATCGCGCATAATGTCGAGGTTGGTGAGGATACGGTGATGGCGGCGCAGGTCGGCATTGCGGGTTCGACGAAAATCGGCAAGCGTAATATTTTCGGCGGACAAGCGGGATTGACCGGCCACATTGAAACATCGGATCAGGTGATCGTCGGCGCGAAATCGGGCGTTTCGAAATCGGTGACGAAACCGGGCCTTTATTTGGGAACTCCGGCGCGCAATAGCCGTGAAATGCTGAAAATGGAAGGCGCGATGCGTTCGCTGCCGGACCTGATCGAGCGCGTCCGCAAGCTCGAAGAACAACTCGCAACACTCACCGCGGTCGATCATAAAAATTAAGCTCTCCGTTGGATTCTCCGGAACTCTCGTATTATCTTGCCCTGCACTTCACGAGTGGGATTGGTTCCCGCCGGCTGCTGGCCTTGATGCAGTATTTTCAAACCGCGGAGCGAGCGTTTCATGCCTCGATTTCGGACATTCTCAACGTCCCCGGCTTTGGAAAGGAAACTGGGCAAGCAATCATCGATTCCAGAGAAGAAGCTCTGGGCGACGCACAAACGCAGTTGCAAAAACTCTCGGAAGGTACGCGCATTGTTACCTATTTTGACGCAGAATATCCAAACGATCTTAAAAAGATTTATTCTCCGCCGCCGCTCCTATTTGTTCGGGGAGCAGTGGAACTCCTTTCCGAAAAAAGAATGGTCGCAATTGTCGGTTCTCGAAAAACAAGCGACTATGGCCGGCAAGCTGCACGGGAATTTTCCGAAGCATTCGTTGCGCATGGAGTCGTTGTCGTGAGCGGGTTTGCCAAGGGAATCGATACCGCAGCGCACGTTGCGGCTTATGAATCGGGTGGAAGGACGATTGCTGTATTGGGTTCCGGCGTCGATGTCATCTATCCGTTTACGAACAAAACGTTTTCCGAGGAATTATTATCAAGCGGCCGCGGTGCAATTATATCGGAACTTCCGCTTGGCGCAAAACCGGACGCAAGAAATTTTCCATGGCGCAATCGAATCGTTAGCGGGCTTGCGCGCGGGACTGTCGTGATCGAAAGCGAAGAGCAGGGTGGTTCGATGATTACTGCGTCGCTCGCGCTCGATGAGAACCGCGATGTCTTTGCCATACCGGGTGACATTACGCGCCCTTCGAGCGGAGGACCGAACCTGCTTATCCGAGAAAGTCGAGCACGTTTGGCAGTCAGCGCGATACAAGTGTTGGAAGATTTGGGATGGTCCGGCAAAAATGGAACATCGACGGAACGGAAGCAGATTGAACGGGGAAACCTGACGATTTTCGAAACGCGGATTGTCGATGTGCTCGAAGCCGCCGGTGGGCCATTGCAGATCGACGCCTTGGCCGAGCGTGCCGGATTGGAAGTGCAGGACATCCTTGTGCAACTTCTTACACTGGAGCTGAAATCGGTTGTTCGGCAAATGGCAGGCAAGCAATTTACGCTTGTTACCTGAAAAGCATGTGCATTGGCACGCGAATCCGTATTTTTGTAGAATCAAATGGACGCATTTCGAGTAACGGGCGGAAAGCCGCTCATGGGCACGGTTCGCGTAAGCGGGACGAAGAACCTTATTTCCAAGGTAATGGTCGCCTCGCTCCTGACGGACCAGCAATGCACGTTCACAAACGCGCCGATCAAACTTGGCGAGGTGGATATTACGGGCGACATTGCACGAAGCTTGGGAACAGAAATAACCACATCGCCCGAAGAGCATGGCACGCTCACGATGCAGACAGCGTCGTTCACGACAACGATCGTTCCTCAACGCTTTGCAGGGCTGAACCGCATCCCCATTTTGATGCTCGGACCGCTGCTCCATCGGACGGGAACGGCATCGGTTCCCATGCCGGGCGGAGATAAAATCGGGCAGCGGCCGGTCAATTATCATATCGATGCGCTTGAACAGATGGGAGCGAAGATCGAATTTAAGGATAATTATTTCCATTGCACGGCTGATCGATTAGTTGGAACTTCTATTGCGCTTCCGTTCCCATCCGTCGGTGCGACGGAGAACATTATGCTCTCGGCTGTGCTTGCTCGCGGCACGACGATTATCGAAAATGCTGCAGTAGAACCGGAGATTGTCGAAGTGATGCGCTATCTCCAAAAGATGGGAGCGATTATCAATCTCGAAACGAACCGGCGCATTGTGATCGATGGCGTCGATCGATTGAAGGGCGCGGAACTCTACATCATGCCCGACCGCATCGAGGCGGCGTCCTTTGCGTGTGCTGCAATTGCAACAAAAGGTGACATCTTCATCGAAAATGCTTTGCAGGGAACGATGATGACGTTTCTCAACACTATTCGGCAGACCGGCGCCGATTTCGATGTCATCGGCGGCGGAATTCGTTTTTATTACAAAGATACACTCAAGCCGCTTGCCATCGAGACCGACGTGCATCCCGGCTTCATGACCGACTGGCAACAGCCGTGGGTTCTGCTCATGACGCAGGCGCATGGAATGTCGGTCGTGCATGAAACAGTCTATGAAAACCGCTTTGGCTACACGCGGGAACTGCAAAAAATGGGCGCGCAGATTCAGCTTTATAAATCCTGTCTGGGTGGGAACCCGTGCCGATTCAAATCACTCGTGCATCCGCATTCTGCAGTGATTCTCGGGCCGACAAAACTGAAAGGCAGCCGTATTTCCATTCCCGATCTTCGCGCGGGATTCGTCTATCTTATCGCCGCATCGCTCGCAGAAGGGGAATCGATCATCACTGGTATTCACCATGTTGAGCGCGGGTACGAACACATTCAGCAAAAGCTGGAGGGATTGGGCGTGACGATCGAGCGGATTACAGTCGAGGAGTGAACGATTAGTTGCGTTTACTCGCGTGCAAAATCGTTAGGCCAATGAGTTCTTCTCCTAAATAGCGGAGGATAATATCGTCATCGGTGAGTTCGCTATCCGAAGCAACGCCTGGCTTTCGAAAATTTACATAGAGAACATCAGCCTCTTCATCGTAAGAGGTCCAGAAGTATCCTCCAGGCGCAT
>DASYAJ010000214.1:0-3992 GCA_036501405.1 Kapaibacterium sp. (SeqCode) | reverse complement strand
AAGCCAGTCTTCGACTCTCCGCCGAAAGAAGATTGAATGGCGGAGAAAAGGTTTGTGATATTGCGCCCTACGCCAAGCTGCCCAATAATCGCTCCCGCGCCTCCCGTCAGAACCTCTTTTCGCTCAATCGATACCTGGCGCAATGCCGCAAGTTCTGCCGATACATCGGACATATCCTGCCTGTGATGCTGAGCTTTGATAGACTGACCCTCAAAAAGGTCCTTCTTGACTTGATTCGCAAGATTCGTTCTCTGGTCCGATAGCTGCTTTTCGTATGCAAGCAGTTTAGACGTAGATTGACCCGCCCATTCTTGCCGGTATTGCTCAACCGTCTTAATCGAAAGAATCGAATACTGCTTTTGTTGATCGGCGGCTTGATTGAAGGTCGTCGTTTGTTTCTGCGCCGCTGCGGCGGCGGCTGTCGTCGTGCCGCCCATTGCGGAAGCATAATCGGTTCCATACTGCCGAAAAAAATTCGCAGCCTTTGCGTTGATGGCGTCAAGGCCGGCGCCCTTTTCAACGAACTCTATTCCTACCGGTATTACTGCGTCAGCCATGGTCGTTTATGGCCTTAATTTTTGCAGTTTTCATCCACCTTAGTTCAATGATTTCATCGTAGCGTTTATGCCGCGCGAGCCACGTAGCTTGCACCTCATCGAAATCGGCAAGCATCCGAAGTTTGAAGTCTTCCCGAAGATACCAAGGAACGTAACTATCGAAATCGATTCCATCGGATTGTGCTTTTGGTTTCTCTTTTCGATCTTCCGGTATTGATTCCCTGCCTTCCGCCAGCCATTCTTCATTGGTAAATTTATGCGATTTTGTTTTGCCGCCCGTCAGAAATCCCGTTGTATTCGGGAACGCTTTATCTAAACTTGCGGCGTGTCGGCATTCGAAATGTTCTCCTCGCTGTTCACAATTGCATCCGTGAGCGCGGAGGAGTTGACCGGCAACGGACGCTCGAAAAAATTTTGCGCCTCACGCCAAATAGCCAACGGCAATTTCCGCGCGTTCACGGGCGGTGCATCGGCCTTGGGAACGAACAGCACGCGGGCTTCTGCCGCATTGATCGCCGCCTCGCTCTCTTCCGACGCGATCCATGCGCTGAACTTCGCAAAATCAATATCCGGCTTTGATTCTTCGGGCTTTGCCGCGCAATATGCCTGCTGGTCCGCGCGCTCCATTGCTCGTTTTACTTCCCATGTAATATAATTGGGAACATAATACGAATGATTGTCGATGGTTCGAACATAGAAAAATTCCGGGCAATCCTTAAGCAGTCCGGCGAGTGGGTGTTGTGTTTGAATCATAGTGATAAAAAGACTAAAGGGTGCGACGAAAGCTCGTCGCACCCAACGTAGAGAATTATTATTACGCCGCGTCGCAGGTATAGGTTGCCGTCGTGCCGGTAAATGCAGCCTGGGCCAGCGACATAGTGCTTGTAAGGCTCCATGAAGCGAGACTCTTATTCCGTCCCATCGCATGAAATTTACCGTGCGGACGCGCATTGTTGACGGTCACGGTTTCGCCGGCATACGATTTCATCACAATAGTCGTATCGCTAAGATAGACCGTTTCGAGCGATGTTTGCTGGTTCATCGATGCTTGGTTCGTTTCCGCTTTTGCCGTGATCTTATGCTGCAAAACGGCATGTTTGTTTTGCTGAACGGCACCACCCGTCAGTTCATCTTCGAACGATGCATCGGTCAAAATTCCCATGTCCGTTCCCCCGACGGTGCAGGTATGGAACCCCTTATCGAGGACGCGGGCCGCGCGGCTTGCCGTAACCAGCGTTGCGCCGATCGTCGTAAAGCCAGCAATCGCCGCCGCTGTATCGTAGCCGGTCAATCCGGCGCGATACGCCGTTTGTGCCGCCGATTCCCAGCCCTCCAAATGGATTTCGGTATAGCGGCCATCGTTGCCATTGTGCCATTTCGATCCCATCGCTGAGAACGCCGTGGAGCAAGCCGGCGAACCAACGAAGTCCTGAAGATTCGGTTTTTGCCAGAAATTGTAATACTCACCGTTTCGGTTTTTACCGAATGCGGCCAACTGGCCGTTCAAATCTTGCGTTACCGTATCGTTGGCAGCGAGTGGCGTGATGAACGCATTGATAACGGCCCAAAGGCCAAGATCGGATGCTTCAGTTCTTATCATGCCCGTGATTTTTTTCGCGCCCTGACCGTATGGCATATCCTCGCCACCGGGACCTTTCGTTGTCTCGTCCTCGATGTCGATACCGCCTTCGGCGGTGACGAATGGAATAAGTTGCGCGTCGGTCGTGCTGCCTTTCGCCGCGCCTGCCGCCGCAAGATACCATTCGGTAATATCTTCTACGCTTTGTCGTGAGCCTTGCTTTGTTTCGAGTGCCATGATTGTGCTTTCTTAAAAAACTTGAGTGAATAAAAAATTAGTTATCGAGTGCCGCGTGACACCAGGTACAGCGTACATGGGGATCGCCCTGAAGTAAAATCGTTCCGGTATGCTTAGGATTGTTCGGACATTGCTTATATTTCGTGACCTTCGTATCGATCACTTCGCCGTCTTTTAGCGCAATTTCCACGCGCACCTGTTCTTTGGGTTCCGTTTCCGGTTTCGGAATTTCTTTGTCGATCATGATGGTATTGGGTAAGGCACCGTTGGATTGAAAACGATAAGAGGCGCATAGAGATGAGTCGCGTAGAGCGATCCCGTCATTCCCGTGCGGCTTTTATCGATGCGAATTAAATCTCTGTCGAGCGTTTGTTCTGCCCTGCTCTTATCGTTCCACCGCCAAATATCCGGATAGAGCGGCTGCAATCCGTTCGGATTGTCGGAATAGTTCGGCTCTAACCATGTCCAGACATAGGTTGCGAGTGAATTGGCCTCACGCTGAATCAATGCCTCTCGTTCTTCGTCTTCGTCTCTGGCGCGGAATCGGAATAATAGCTCGATAACCAGCGTGGTAAAAAGATTCTTTTGAAATCCTTCCGGAAGGATTTCCGGCTTTGGGTCGATAAAAGCAATGCGCGCGGTAGGATAGTTAACTCCGAATCCCTCGCCGCGCTTCGTAATACCCTTCCACGTCGGCTCATCGAGCAGTGGAAGGGCATCGTCGTCTTTGATGTTCGCAAGCTGCGCGAGAAAATCTTCCCCCGTCAGGTTCACTCGAACCGTGTCGCGTGGAATGGAAATATCCTGTAGGAATCTATCCATTACGCGGCAATCCTTTCCGTGATGAATGATGCGAGCTCTTCGGCCGCTTGACTTTGGAGCGGTTGGTTCGCACCAAACATGATATTAGAATAACCCCATTTACCCGTACCGCCCGTTTGTTGGCCGTGCGCTACGACGCGCGAACTGACCGTGCGAGTTGTACCGTCTTTTTTCGCGCTTGTAAAATCAGATTCCTTCACCGTCAGAAGATTCCCATCCAGGACCATGTCGTAAAGGCGGCCGTCGGTGCGCTTGAGCGTCTTCGGAGTCAGCGAAATGCTATTCCTTTTTGCATAGCTATCGCTGTATGAGGGTAACGGCAGTCCATCGCCGCCTAATCCTTCTGCATAAAGCTTGGGAAGCTCCCGAATGTACGTTGTGGACACTTGTGGAATGGAATCATTCTTGGCGACATCGATCAATGTATGAATAACCGATTCCATGCGCGCCGTATCGAAACGAGGAATTAATTCGAACATAATTCCTCCTTCTCTTTCAAAGAGCGCATTCGTTCCATGTTGCGCTCCATACGTTCGCGGTGAACATCGTCCATATCATATTGAAGAGCGTATTCGAAGAAAGCGACCGCCTCGGGATGAATTCCAAGTGCCGCCGATGCGATTGCATGTTCTTCCAAGAGGCGCCATTCTGCACTTTTTTCGACAAAGATTACATCGTTGGATGGCTTCGGCGCAAGGCAGGAGTACATATATGCGTCTCGATTTCTACCGCTTTTACGAAGGAGCATACAGGCGAATGCCAATGCTTCATAGCGCGTCGATCGGTAGAAGTATGCT
>DASYAJ010000213.1:0-3425 GCA_036501405.1 Kapaibacterium sp. (SeqCode) | reverse complement strand
CGTTATTAAAGACTCCACATTGAAACAGGCCGTTATCGAAAGCGGCGATGGAATCACGCGCAATATTTTCCGCGAAAGAGCCTCCGGCAAAAAAAGAAATCGATTTTTGCTGGGCATGAACAATTGGAACGATTCCCACCATAACGCACAAGAACACGCCACTCCACAGGAGCGCGCGCGTGTGCGTCGAAAAATGGTTTATCCCCAGTCTTTTCGCAACCCGTTTCATCTGTGTGAAGCAGGAACGGGCTGGGAACGGAATGCGCTCCCTTTCGGAGCGATTCTATTATCAGTTCCCCACGCCCGTGTCGTTCGGTTTCTTAATCTTGAGCTTATTCGCATGGATCGAGGCCGTCCCGCTCGTCGTGACCGTTGGTATACTCGCCGGAGCTGGCGTTGCAGCCGATTGGATCGTTCCCCGATGCGCCGCCTCCGTCCCACGATGATTCGCATGGGTCGAATGGCTGGCACTACTTACTAAGCCATTTCCGGCTGAGATTGTTTCCTGTCTCGACACACCAGTTGGAACGGATTGCTCCGAGTTTGAAGGCTGTACCGGAATTGCCGAGGAATTCACAGTCCCATGGACTGCCGAAGCAGAAGGAAGGGATACCGTAGAATTCTCATTACCCAGTTGTTCAATCCCAAGAGTCGCCATCACGCCAAGCGCAAGCCCCGTCGCTAAGGCAAGGGTGGAGCGCCCGAGCATGCGGCTCATGAGAGACACATGCCCGGGAAGGGCTTCCACTTTCGCAACCACGGGCTCGCCAGAGAGTGAAGCAGAAGCACTCTGGAGCGCGTGAGTATTGTCCCCATTCAGAAACGGCATCGCAGCGGTGGCCGAGAGTCCCAACGCAACGAGCGTCCGGGTGCGAACCATCGCAACCGGATCCCCATCCCGACCTGAATGGAGCGCATCTTTATCGGACCGAACCGCTTTAATCAACTCGAGCTGAGATCGGAAGGCACGGCGCAGCTCATCGCTGGCAGCGACCGAAATCAGAAAATTCTGTTCTTCCGTCCCACTCATCCCCGACTCGAAATAGCGGTTCAATTGTTCTTCGTTCTTCATGACCATTGTAGTAAAGGCAAAATAGGATGACCGATCATCCCCATAAACTATTTTCTTAAATAAAATTTCCCGGCTCATCCTCTTCACCAAGACCAAGCCAGCTTTGAATAAACTTCCGGAGCCGAGCCCGTGCCCGGTGAGCACGAACCTTCACATTCGCCTCCGGAACCGACATCATCTCCGCGATCTCCCCATAAGTAAAACCCGAATACTCATGCAGCACGAACGTCTCCCGCTGCTCGAAAGGCAGCTTTGCCAGCCCTCGAATCATCAGTGCCTGAATCTCACGGCCCGACGATTCTTCCGACATCGATTCGGTCAGCAAAAACTCCGGCGATTCCTCCGCATTGTCCCGAGCGTCAATACTTTCCTTATGGGCTTCCGCCTGCAGGATATTCAGGCAAAAATTCCGGGCGCTTCGGAAGAGCAGCCCCCGAAAATGGGTAATTTCCGCATTTTTTCTCGATCGAAACTCATACATCCGAGTCCAGATTTCCTGAAAAGCATCTTCAGCAGCCGCATCGCTACGCAGCATTCGCTTGCAATAATAAAACAGCGAATGCTCATATTTCGCATAAAGACGCAAAAACGCCTCGTCACTGCCTGAAAGAAAAGCTTGCGATAACCCCTCATCCGAATCGATTTTCGATACGACAGCCGGCCCGCCAAGAGGAAAATCCCGCTTCGCAGAACCGAAATCGATACCCGAAATGCCTTTCATCATAGAGAAGACCCGCGAAAGACCAAAAGGTTACAGCAGCGCACAACATTTTGACCTCTTTCCTGAAAATTTTGATAATGCGAGTGTAAATAGCGATTTATATAGTGTGTGTTCAATGCGTTTTCATGAATCATCTCGTTCTTTTCATGACAAAATTGGACATGTTTTGTTTTTGAGAGTGTTCTTAAAGACATGCGAAGTGAAAAATAAACTTGAAAACGCTGAAAAAAGGACGGAAAATTTATTTTGCAACCTTTCTACGCAATAAAATAATAAATGTTTCAAAATATTTTAATAAATATCTTTTATTTTGTGCCTTGCTTCTGGAAATCTATTTTCTTTGAAAAAGAGAGATACACTTTTCGAAATAATGTATTATATTGTCAAACCCGCTTCTGAAAAAAAGCGGCTGCAAGTTCTTAACGCAGAACGCCGAGATCCTAATCGTTCCCGACGCCTTCATACCCACAACTTAATTCCGTACGACCATGACCCACTCAAACGCTTCGGTTCCCCCTTCCGCGAACTCGCATCGCATCGCATCGCATCGCATCGCACAATAATTCACGCACTTTAGAAAGGTTCCTCATGCTATTGTCCTTTCTTGCCGCCGCACTCATCGGCATCACTGCGCCGAGAGCACAATCGAATGCGGAATATTCCTTCCGGCAGCAATCGGTCGTCGATGGGCAAGCATTCAACAATAACGGCGACCCGGTTCCCATCCTTTCGATGGACTGCCTTGCGGCGAATGGTTACGGGCAATGGACAATGAGCTCGCAACCGGGAGTGGGAAGCTTTACGACAGGCTCCGGAACTACTTCTGGCGCGACGGAATACCCGCCAGGATGGTTCTTATTGCCGAATGGACTTTATTCGCCATCCACGCATCATGATCCATCCTACCTCGACCCGAACCATGTCCAATGTATTCCGCCTGGAGTTGTGCAATGCGGCGAGTTCGATAGTCCCATGTCGTCAGAAACGGAAGTCACGGCAAATCTGGATGGTACAGTCGATTATGTCTGGCCGGACAGAACGACTCTCGGTACACCTTTCCTCATTAAACAATTTACGAACAGCGAGGTCGATCTCTCGCTTTCGTATTTTAGCAATCCGCAACCCGTAACACAGGTAATTCCGACTGCGACCGGAAACATGAACGTGGTCACGGGAACCTTACATGACGGTTCAAGCACGACGGCCAAAGTTTGCGGGTCTGGATGTCCCGGAGCTTGCACACACAGCGTAATCAGCGGGCTTACACAGTTTCAAGACGAGTTTCAAGTTGCTTCTGACGCTCACTATCTTTATATCGTTTGGTCGACTTCAGAAAATTTGTGCTCTGCACCTCTTTCCGAAGTTTGGGCAACAGTCGTCGATCTCACAACACGTACGACGGTTGCCGGATGGCCTAAACTTTTAGGACCAGGCCAGATGCCTACCGTTGCATGTGACCCACGCAACAACAGAACATCTCCTTCGCCAGCCTTTGAAGCAGCGTGGATTCAACCGAATGCGTCCCCTGGGATTGCCCGTATTACATGCACAGCGGGGTCTTTGGGATCGTCCTATACATTACCGTTATTCTATATCAATCCCTCAGGAACAACGAAAATCTATAATACCATT
>DASYAJ010000212.1:0-1847 GCA_036501405.1 Kapaibacterium sp. (SeqCode) | reverse complement strand
CAAATCGCTCCCACATGCGCTGAAGAATTTTCAGGTCTAAGCTTATCGCCTGTTGCGTTCGTCCGAGTTCAGCGGCAATTTGCGACTGGAACTTACCCTGACAATACAAATCGGCAACGCGAGCAAGGTGCGCCCGTCGTTCAATGGGATTCTTTTGAGGACCGCGTTGCGCACCCGGCTCCATCAATGGCGGCGCTTCCAGTAGAACAAGGCTCTTTTCTACAAGCTTTTTCTTCGACGGCTTGCGCCCTTTGGCTTTCTTCATGCCGTTACCTCTTTGTTTATGTTCAAGATGTTGTCACGGATATGTTCTGCGATAGCCCTCATGAAGTTCGGCGGAACGGAGTTGCCAATACGCGCCCAAGATTCCGAATAAGCTCCGGCAAAATCATATTCATCTGGATATGAATGCAATCGTTTTGCTTCTGAAATTGAAATGGCCCTCGGTTCCAACCAATGACACACGGTGGCGAATCCGCGTCCTGTTTGCATTTTTGGTAGCGTTCGCGAGCATTTGTTTGGGTGGAGTTTATTGCAGCTATTGAACCCCGTTCCGATAACATCTTGTGCGTTACCACCAACGGGAACACGCTCCCAAAGTTGAGCGTATCTATCATTGAATTCCGGTGTTTCCGAAACGATACAATCCTTCAGCGCTTCTTTCACCGTTATCACTTTCGAGTTCCCAATGGGATGAGACGGTTCAATTCCTAAATCATTCCGCACCCCAATAAATATCATTCGCTCCCGTGATTGCGGCACGTTGAAAAACTTTGCGTTCAATAATCGCGCACTCACTCGATACCCACTCGCCTTTAACTCCGTTAAGATTTCTGCGAATATCAATTTCATCGCTCCTTTTACCATGCCGGAAACATTCTCCATGACAAAGACTTTGGGCTGCAATCCTCGGAGCAGTCTCACGTATTCTCGGAAGAGTTGATTCCGGTCGTCGCTGAATTCTCTTTTGCCCGCCGTTGAGAACCCCTGACACGGTGGGGAGCCGTCGAATATATCTAACTCACCTGCCTTTAGTTCCGTCCGGTCTAATACGGCCTGAACAGAAAGCTCCTTAATGTCGCCATGATAAATCGGTGTATCTGGAAAATTCAATCGGTACGTTTCAACGGCATTATTATCCCATTCAACGGCAAGCAATACTTTCCCGCCAGCCATTTGATAACCAAGCGATGAACCGCCGCAACCGGAAAACGTGGAAATGACTGTGAACTTATTTTGCAGCATGTTCGTGTCCGCATTTCTCACATTTACAGAGCGTGACGTTATCTGCAATAGATTCGTCATATTCTTTTCCGGCGGGATTGCCCTTGACTTCTGCTTCCCCTTCGAAAAACTCTCCCAATAGTTCGCTATCGAAATCGAAGGATTCGAGTTCTGACATATTCCAGTCTAATCCATCGAAACTCCATTCGCCCGCTTCGTTTGCGTTCATGCGGATAAGCACTTCGCGCTGCTCTTCATCGGTCAACGGACGGCTCGGCATTCGTACATCGACCGTTTCTAAGCCCAAGTCCAGGAGGATTTGTTTTCGGGCATGGCCGCTTAAAATCGTTCCGTCCGTATTAATGGCAATTGGTTCTACGTACCCGCATTTTTCAATGGAATTCCGTAATGCTTCCATCCCGGCTTTTGTAAACTTTCTTGGGTTCATCGGATGATCGCTCAGTCCGTCCACCCGTCGCTTCTTGTTCTGCCATGTTACTTCCGTCATTCAAAGCCTCCCTTCGGATAGTCCGTGACAAAAGGCCGAAGCATGAGATAGCAATCCGGGCTGGCATCGATGTTCTGTCTATATGTTTTTTCTACGGTGCTCAATGTTCTAATTC
>DASYAJ010000211.1:0-3577 GCA_036501405.1 Kapaibacterium sp. (SeqCode) | reverse complement strand
AAAAGGATAAAGCAGAACATGCTCAACACATTGCTTCCCGCGAATAGTTTTCGATTTAGGGAATATGAACGATTGCCTCGCTCGTCGTTTGAGAACCAACCGAAATAACAAGCCGGTACGCGCCGGCGGCCAGCATCGCGCCATCGAGCGCCAGCGTATGCGTTCCAGCCGGAACCATTCCAGCGCGCAATGATTCCACCGTGCGGCCGAGCATATCGCTCAGCGTCGCCGTAACTTCTCCCGCTGCCGCATTTTGATATTCCACCGTACACGTATTCGAAAAAGGATTCGGGTACGGTTCCCCGATCGTTAAAGAAGCGGGCGTGGAGGCCGGTCGCACCACATCCTGCGGCAAGACTTGAAAATGATTCACCCAATAATGTCCTGCACCATCAGAATCGACTTGGCCAAAGACCTGGTGCGCCAGTTCAGCACCGAGCAGCAATGCACCGAAATTTTTCTTGTAATCGGAATCGCTGACGTAGGCAAAGATGAGCGCGTACGTTACTTCGGCAGACTGGCCCGGCGCAAGGTTGAACGGCCCGCTTGCAAGCATCATCCGCTGGTCCTGATAGACGCCATTCCATACATCCTTTTCTCCGGAAGAGAGAAAGGCATATCGTTCCGGATCGTCTTGCGGATCGTTCAGAATAGTCCAACCTCGAAACGTGCTAAGCCCAAGCTGATTTTTTTGAAATAGACTATTCGGTCCGTACCCGCCAAGCGCAGCGCTATCGTCGTTAGGAATGATATTCCCCTTCGGATCGAGGGTCGGACTTTCGAGCACCGAGACTCCAAACATTCCATATTGCTTTCCATTGGGTGGCTGCGTAATATTTCTCCACTGCACCGCCATGTTTAAGCGTGTAGGATCGGAACGAAACGGCTCGCCAAGCGCCGCCAGTGCCGCGGGATCGGCCATGGTATTCACAAGAGAATCGTTCACGTAACTATTTGCATCGTTTTGCGGTCCCCCGACTGCTGCATCGAGATCGGGGTCCAATGCCAACGCGAGCCACGATTGGTTCAGTGTATCGTTCAGCACATTCTTTATCTTATAGCGAAGGAATACAATGTTTTCATACGCGCCAAATTCCCATGTATATACCTCCTCCTGCACATCGAGTCCGAACGGATAACCGGTGCCCGAAACGAATTCCGGATTAGCTGTTGAATCGGCGTCTGTATAAAAATTCAAAATATCTTCCTGCGATGCGATGGCAGGAACCGCGGTCCGGTTCCCATGGGAGAGGGAATCGGCATTTCGTGTATTGACATCGGAAATGTAATTACCAAAATCGTAATTGTGCAGGAACGAATTAGTGGTACTCGTATCCCACAAGGGCCAATGATAAAAGGGAGCGGTAAGCGAATCGGAACTATCCGCGATAAGCACACCCGTTCGAGGATCGTAACGAGAGCTAACATAGCTCACATACTTCGAGTCCAGATTCGCGCCATCGGATCCCGTGTCTAACCCAAACTGACTGAATTCTCCCGGTGTGAACCACCCCGCACCGGAATTCGGATTGTAGCCTACATCGCAGAGTTCCTGTAAATGACCGTTGACCATTTTTTTCGTCGCAAACCATAATCCTCCACCGAAAATATAGCTATTGCCGGAGCCGCGAGGCCAGAAAAGTCCTTCGCTTTCTCCATTACCGGCATTGAAGAGCACACCCGTGTTCGAGTAAAAAAACTCCACATTGCTCCTGTTGTTTACTTGCCGGAGAAAGGCTTGAATGGCATCGTTCTTCGCTTTGACGCGATGCACAGGCCGCGCCTCGAGCTGGGAACCGAAAGCAAAAACCGCGCTCACCGCAATGGAGGCGAGTATAAACGATCGAATGGAAGTTTTCATACGAAGCAACGCCGGTTAATACCCGGACAGATCTGGAACACACGACCCGTTCGGAAGTTGCGCAGGGAAATATTTATGCCCTGACGCCCGATAGATATGGCGCTAACGCCTGTTTCGTCTCCTGAAATGATTTGTGTAGAATGCCAATCATTCCCAGTTCCCTCGCTGCGGCAACATTCGCTTCCCGATCGTCGATAAAAATAGTTTCCGAAGCCACGAGACTGAATTTTTCTAAGGTATGCTCGAATATTTCTCGATTCGGCTTAATCATCCCCACTTCGCAGCTAAATACGTAACCATGCGCATCGAGAATAAACTTGAGCGACGAATCGAGCAGCCGTGCGTGCATCGGATTGATGTTCGAAAGCACATAAACATGTAACCCTTTTTCTTGCAAGGCTCGCAGGAGTCCTACCATCTCGATATCCTCCGAGAGCATCTCCTGCCAGATCGTTCGTAAGAGTTCCAGCGTTCCATTCCAACCAACGACTCTCGCTAACTCGTTCTGGAACCCTTCCTCACTCAACGCCCCGCTATCGAATCGGTCGATCACATCCGATTCCGCAAGCCACGCTCGAATTGTCGCTTCATCCGCTGTTGAGTTCGCCGCCAGTTCCCGAATCCCCCAATCGAGATCGCATCTGTTCAGGACATTCCCCAGATCGAAAATAATATTGCGAATGGACTCTGCAGACATTTATGAACGAAGTGATTGAGCAAATTCCATGAACGCGGCCGCTATGGAATTCATGTCGGCCGTAGAGAGGCCACCAACGGTCCGAAGCACATTTTGCTCGTTCATGGTGGCAAGCTTCAAGAGCCTGACTGTGGATGGACGGTTTAATCCTTCAGAATGCCAATCCTTTAGTATAATATCCGTTAAAAGCTGGGGCTGTTTGGTCGTTACTCTGGCAAGCAATAGATCTCCGTGAGGGTCATGCGCTAGAACAATTCCAGGACGCCGTTTCTCGGCAGGACGATCTGCAAAGGGGAAATTGACCAGCACGATATCACCAAACCGGTACATCGCCATCAAAGCAAATCGTAAGCGGAATCCTCTTCTGAATCGTCCTTAAAAAAACTCTCGATGGCCAATCGTTCCCAATCCCGATCGTCCTGCGCTTCGACTGCATCCTCGAAGGGCATCACAACAACGGCGACTTTTTCTCCTTTTTTAAAAGGTAAGATCAATTCCACCTTTCCTTCGTTCCCAATAACCGCTTCTGTATGATAGGAGTGCATAGAATTGGAACGGTTTTTCAATCCGTTCGGTGCCCTCGTAATGAACAGTAACGGACAACAAGTCCGCAACGTTACCTTACTCGAAGTTGTAAAGTATTTATTCCGCGATCACATTCACGCGGAACTTCCCGGTCACGCCATGCTTCAGGCGTACCGTAACTTCGTGCGCGCCGAGCGTGCGAATCGGGTCTTCCATGTGGATCATGCGGCGATCGATATCGAAGCCCTGACGCTCCAGATTGTCCGAAAGCATCTGCGCCGTTACGGAACCGTAAAGCCGGCTCTCATCGCCCACACGCATGGGAACGGTTACCGTCACCGGTTCGAGCCGCTTCGCGAATTCCTCCGCGGTCATCTTTTCTCGCTCGACGACGCGGGCGCGCTTGCGCATTTCATGCTCGATCTTCTTGAGCGCTCCCGGTGTCGCCGCATAGGCGAGCTGCCGTGGAACTAAAAAATTACGCGCATAGCCAT
>DASYAJ010000210.1:0-5070 GCA_036501405.1 Kapaibacterium sp. (SeqCode) | reverse complement strand
TGTTTTCACATCGGAAAGACTCTGTACTCGTGACATTGAATCAGCCGCAGCTCACGGGAACCGTGTTCGACGTTCTCGTCTATTATCATGGCGGTTCCGGTGAAGGAAATCCGGTCAAGACGACGGAAATATGGGATTCATTAGGCGAAGCAACGCATACGAATTATCCTCTGAGCTTTACCGTCGCGGAACCGTTCCAGGCGCGCGATTGGTGGGTCTGCCACGATAATCCCGCCGACAAAATCGATTCCGCCGATCTTTATTTCACCTGCCCCAAGCCGTATGACATTGGTTCGAATGGCACTTTAAAAGCGATTATCGATAACGATTCGACGCGTACGTTTTGGTGGCACGAATCGTATCCGATCGATCACTATCTCATCGCGTTCGTTTGCAGTGTCTACGATACGCTCGGCCACACCCATTACTGGGCGGATGGCGATAGCACGCGCGTTACACACTGGCTCTATCCGATCACTGCCGATTCGATTTCGGACCAATTAGTTTATATCGATACGCTGCTCGATGTCTATGAGAAATGGTACGGACCTTATGCATTTCGCAGAGAGAAATATGGCATCGCCGAATGGCATGGCGGCGGGATGGAAAATGAAACGCTCTCTTTCTGTAACGATCCCGATACGGCCCTTGTCGCGCATGAAACCGCGCATCAATGGTTTGGCGATGCTGTCACCTGTAAAACGTGGAACGATTGCTGGCTCAACGAAGGCTTCGCTACGCATACAGCGGATTTGATCGGGAAATACTTTTACGGACAACCACTGCTCGATACGCTCATTAAACACGAAGAGGACAACGTAACTTTTTCTCCCGGAGGGACCGTTCATACGCCGGATAGCTTGCTGGTGCAGGATGTATTGGATGGCCGGCTTGTTTATGCCAAAGGCGCATTGGTCCTGAACATGCTGCGATTTGTGCTTGGAAGCGATTCTGCTTTTTTTCGCGCCATGCGTGAATACGATAACGGTCCGCTGCGGTATGGCGTGGCGAGCACGGAAGATCTTGCTGCTTCGGTCTCGCATTCGATGGGAACGGATTTATCCTGGTTTTTTAACGAGTGGGTTTATGGAGACGGATATCCGATTTATTCGCTTGCATGGAGCGTGGGCGATGGTCTGCACCCTTCGCTTGCGATCGAACAACAGGGTTCCACTTCCGCAAGTCCTTTGTTTACCATGCCGATCGAGTTGGAATTCAAAGGTCCAACGATCGATACATTCGTTAATGTCTGGGACGATGCTCCACTCAAATCATTCTCTTTTTCGCTCCCAAGAGCCGTTACGAGCGTAACGTTCGATCCCCACAATTGGCTGTTGGACGGAATGCTGCCTCGTGTCCTCGATGTCAAAACAGTTCCAGAGCCGCAATCGAACCTTGTAATCGTTCCAGAATTGAACCAATATGCAATCGAGTTCTCCCTTGCGCATCCTGCCGATGTACGGTTGGAAATATATGACCTCTTGGGACGGCCCATAACACGCATCGAGCAAGGAATGGAATCGGAAGGAACCCATTCGATTCCATGGCATCCCTTCGGACTTACAACTGGAACCTATTTTTGCCGCATGATCTCTGACGATTCGAACGCCATAACATCCTTCCAGATTCGGAACTAAAACAAGAGTTTTAAACCAAAGACGAGATCGGTATGGCCTGTCGAAGAAAACAGGCCATTGAAGCTATCGGTCCCGACATCGAGCATCACGCGGTTCCCAATTCCAACACCGACGGCAACCGTGAGGTCATTGGAACCATCTTGCACCGAATAGCCCAGCGCAGCGTGGAAGGCAAATGCAGTTCCCGGCCGATCGAGTATGATACCCATGCCATAACGCCCGTTGACCGGTGCGCCGGCAGTATTCGTCAGTCCTAACGCGTACTCTGCCACAACGCCGAGGTTAATTCCTGGAACGGAAATGCCGATTTCAGCCAGATCGATCCCCGCTGCAACGTGCAACGTCGTCGGCAGCGGAGTGCTATAAGAGCCAATCGTATCGAGGTTCCCTCCCAACGCTTTCAACTGGCCGTTAATCGTGTCCTTGTTCCCTTGCGTCGTTTTCGGATTCAGAACCGTATCGGCCGTGCGGACCGATACGTTCGAGTTCCAATGAATACTACCGATATCCGAAACAGAAAGCGCAAATTGAAACGGCGCATGTTGAAGGCTATCGAACGCGCCGAGCGTAAATCCGATATCGGCTCCTACCCCGCTCCCGGCCGTTGCATTCTCGATCAGCTTAGCCGAAATCGTGCTCGGCAAATTCGTGAAATTAAATTCCGCCGGATACGCGGAACGAATTTGGTAATCCACGCCGACAAGATAATGGTTCTGCGGAGTAAACTTCTTGCTATCGGGATAATTATCGAAGTCGTTGATGTCGAACTCACCGGGGTTCATATCGAGATCGGCAATGCCGGTGATATATTTCAGACCAATCCCCCCCAGCAATTGCATCTCGCCCGAGGAACGCTCTCCCAGAAGCGTTCGGGCATACGTTAGCGTGTATTCGCTGTACCACATCGCTTGAATATCCAGATTTTGTGGCGTCAAAGCATCGCCGGTCGCTAAATTGCTCACGGCTCCGACGCCAATGTAATTCAGCAGCCCTTGCGGAACGGAAGCGTCGAGCACGGCGTGCATTGTCCAGGTAAAGGCGAAGCCGCCGAGATCGGGGTCGAAATAGGAAACGCCAAGCACCCGCGCATCGATTGTACTCGATAGCGCGTTATTCCCCAGTAATTTCGCAATCGCTTCTCGAATGGAATCTCCCGTTGTAAGACCCGAGGCGCTATCGGCAATATACTCGGATGCAATAGAATCGAATCCTTTCGAAACGCTATTGATCTGCCCAAGGCTGGAACCTTCATTGATGCCGAGCGAAGAAATCGGTGCAACGGTAATTTCAATCGGTCTTGGAGTTCCCAATCCCAGCAGCGAGGGATTGAGGCCAACGGCATCGAGTCCACGAGACGTCAACGCGTAGGTGCGACCCGCACCGTTGGCAAAAGGGGAAAGATGCTCCAGTTCGGTCTGCGCAGACGCGCCACTTGCGAGAAGGAGCAAGAGAATAATGGTGAAGAATTTTTGCATGTCGTATCGCTTCAATATTATCGCTTCAAGAGCCTCTCCAAATCTTCAATCGAGCGCGGGGAAGCTCTGGATAAAATTTCGGGACCGCGATCGGTCACAAGAATATCGTCTTCAATTCTGCAGCCGATATTCCACCATTTCGGATCGCACGGACTGCCAGCGGCAATATAAATTCCCGGCTCGACCGTCAGCACATTTCCCGGTTCGAGTGGGCCGTAGGTTCCCGCATCATGCACGTCTAATCCAAGATAATGCGAGGTCCCGTGCATGAAGTACGTTCGATAGTCCGTCGTATCTTTAAGAATTCCGAGTTTCACCAAACCGTTCGCGATAATATGGACTGCGGCATAATGGGCGGAACGAAACGGCGCGCCCATTTTACACGCGCGAATACCGCTATCCTGCGCTTGAAAGACTAATGCATAAATCGCACGCTGCTCCGGCGTAAACGTTCCGGAGATCGGAAAGCTGCGCGTGATGTCGGCGGCATAGCCATGATATTCCCCGCCCATATCCATTTCGATAAAGTCGCCCGGTTCCGTTTTTCTTCGATTTGTTTCGTAATGCAGAATGGTAGAATTCGGTCCGCTGCCAACAATGCAGGGATATGCGACATACTCCGCCCCGTTCTTCGTAAAAATATCTTCGGCTTCCGCCTGAATTTGATATTCGTACCACCCCGGACGAGCATCGTGTAAGACGGCATTGTGCGCTTCGTTCGAAATCGAGATCGCTTTCCGCATCAGCCGAAGTTCTTCGGACTGTTTTACTTCCCGCAGTTCCGCGAGCACATGAAGGAGAGAGCGATTCAGTTCCAAATTCCCGCGAGCGGCACGAACCGTGCTATCGGCCGCATGGTCGCCCCGATTTTCCGCTTCCATTCCATAATAAAGCATAGTCGATGACTCGATCGCATGGGAAAGAATGGAACCCAAATCTGCAATCGGACGGGCCGCTTCGAAGCGCAAAACCGACATGGCCCCCTGCGGACCGAGCCGCCGGCCTGTCCACGTTTCCCTGGAAGGATCCCGAGGAAGAACGAACAGAATAGCGTGGACCGCATGACCATCCATCTCTATTCCATCCTTGCTTAACAGAAGCGCGCTTCCCGGTTCGATGCAACCGGTCAAGTAATAAAAATTTGGGTCTTGATGATATTGATAGTTATCGTCATTGGAACGAATTGTTTCTTCGGAAGCAAGAAACACTGCGACGGAATGCGGAGCCATCGAATCGAGAAGATCTGCCCGGCGATCGGCATGAAAGGAAGGCGGTAGCCGATCGAAATCATAGATTCCGTAATGGATCAGTGTGTCGTGCGGAACTTCACTTCCTAAGTCTTGCGCGCGAAGAACGAGCGGCGAAAGGAGAAAAAGAAAAAAGAAAAAATATCGCATTCCGATTTACTGTGCTATTTTTCGCATTTACGGTGCAAGTCTGTCGATTTCTTTTGCAACGTCAAAATCTTTCGAAGTTATGCCTGACTCCGAATGCGTCGAAAGCATGACTTTCACATTTTTGTAGGACGAGAGCAGGAGATCGGGATGATGATCGTGTGCTTCGGCAATCGGAGCAATCTCGGAAATGAAGCGAACCGCGTCCATAAAATTTTTTCGAACGAAGGTTCGCTCGATCTGCTGGCCATCGTAGGACCAGGCTGGAACGTTTCGTAATTGCACTTCTATTTCTTCGCTATTCAAGCGCGCCGGTCGATTTTCCGCCATAATGTGAACCCTTATTTATTGCGATTGTTCAATACTTTAACTTACTTTTCAGAGAAAACATCCTCGGCGGGGAAAGCTCACGCTATTTTTTTTCCAATTTTTTTTTGTAACCGGAGCGGATTGCCGCGTTTATACTCTTGGAGAGATTCAATAGGTCGATCAAGTAAAAGGTTCAGAACGATGAAAAACAAAGCAATTTTAACGAGTTTGGCCGTTTTTGGGGGCATTGGTGGA
>DASYAJ010000209.1:0-5384 GCA_036501405.1 Kapaibacterium sp. (SeqCode) | reverse complement strand
CGACCGTGATCGGAAGGTTTGCAGCTTGATTTTCCATTCTACAGCTAATTCTTTCGGTATCGCAAGGGTTCCTTGCGCGACAGGATCGCTTAGGCCAGCAGCGCTTTGTCACGCCTGAAAATTCAGATTTTGTGGGATGACCGTTTTTATTTCGTATCTTTGAATATGCTATGATGGGCACCTATGGCATGTTCAAGTCAGATTCTATGTGGGAGAGGATTGAAAGATGACGATTATTGTAAAATCTGCTTTTTTTCTTTCAGCAAGAGAATTATGAATTATGAATTCTGGAATGGCCAATTTAGGCTGCAATGAAGATAGTTCATGAACTCGCGATTTTCCCCGCACAAAATTTTTTTCTATCAGAAAATAGAGCGGTAATAAATTAGAACTATTTTTATCCTCTACTTTCAGCCTCCACAAGCATGGACCTGAAAAAATATGGCACGGACGGGAGATGGAAAAGTTCTTACATTCAAAAGCAATTGCACCAATGCTTTTGGAAGAATACGTTGCAAAATCGAAGTGGAGAATTCAGAAAAATAGAATGAAATGGAGTTTCGAAAATCGATGTTAGGACAGATATGCCGGTGAAACGCAACGAAACCAAGCCCGCCGATCGCTCATCGCTCACAAAGGATCGCTCCTTTGCCGAGAGTGATTATGAGCGTTCGCTGCGTCCGCGCGAGTTCGGAGAATTTACCGGGCAGGAAAGCATCATCGAGAACCTGCGCATTTTTATTGCGGCCGCGCGCGCCAGAAACGAGGCGCTCGATCATGTACTGTTTACCGGACCTCCCGGCCTTGGCAAAACGACACTCGCGCATATCGTTGCGCAAGAGATGTCCGCCCAAATTCGGACGACTTCCGGCCCAGTGCTCGAACGCGCTGGCGACCTGGCAGGCATCCTCACATCGCTCGAAGAAGGCGATGTGCTGTTCATCGACGAGATTCACCGGCTTTCGGCCGTCGTGGAAGAATATCTTTATTCTGCGATGGAAGATTATAAGCTCGACATTATGATCGATTCGGGTCCGAGCGCGCGTTCGATCCAAATCGAGCTGAAACCGTTCACGCTCGTCGGAGCAACGACACGAGCTGGGCTGCTTTCGGCCCCGCTGCGTTCGCGGTTTGGAATTTCGAATCGGCTCGATTATTATCCGGCTGCGGCACTCAAATTGATCGTGAAACGAAGCGCAAAATTGCTCGGCGTCACAATCGAAGAAGAAGGTGCGCTCGAAATCGCGCGACGGTCGCGTGGAACGCCGCGTATCGCCAACCGCTTGCTGAACCGAACTCGCGATTTTGCGCAGGTCAAGGGTGACGGCACGATTACACGGGAGATGGCCGCGATTGCGCTGAAAGCGCTCGAAGTCGATGAACATGGCCTCGATGAGATGGATAAGCGCATTTTGCTGACGATCATCCAAAAATTTGGCGGCGGACCGGTCGGGCTGAATACCATCGCCGTGGCCGTGGGCGAGGAAAGCGGGACGATCGAAGAAGTCTACGAGCCATTCCTGATTCAGGAAGGCTTCCTCACGCGGACCCCCCGCGGCCGGGAAGCGACCTCGCTGGCATACCGCCATTTTGGTATTCCGGAACGCGCGCTGGACCACTCATTATTCGAAGAGCACGCGGAGCGGAACTAAACGACTCCGGCAATTGCTCTACTCTTTTTTCCTCATTCACCTTCACCCATGAAAGGCACGCCGCTTACCGAAGAGACGTACGAGTACATAGTCAAGCACTTTGCTTCCGGCGAACGGACGCTGCTGGAACGCATGAGCGTCCGCGCGAAAGCCGCCGAGATTCCGATGATCCATATTTCGGACGATCAGGCAAAGTTCATCGCATTTTTCCTGAAAGCTGTGAAAGCAAAAAAGGCGCTCGATGTCGGGACGCTTTTTGGCTATAGCGCGGCGATCATGGCGCGCGCGATGGGAACCGATTCCGAAGTGACAACGCTCGAAAACAAGGACAAGCACGCCGCGGTCGCAAAGGAAAATTTCGATACGCTACGCCTGCGCAATGTCGTGATTAAAATCGGTCCGGCGCTCGAATCGATGAAGCTGATGCGCCGGGGTACGTTCGATTTTGTCCTGATCGACGCCGATAAACCTAACTACAGTGCCTATTTGACCGAAGCGATCCGCCTTGTCAAACCGGGCGGCGTCATCGCGGGCGATAATGCGCTGGCCTGGGGCAAGATTGCCGGAACGGTTCCTAAAGGGGATTCGGACGCGGCCAGCGTCACGGCGATCCGAGGATTTAACGAGGCTTTCGCAAACCATAAGCATCTGTTCGGAACGCTGATTCCCGTTGGCGATGGAATGACGATGGGAGTGACAATCTAAGAAGACTTCTCAAAAGCGCCCCCGCTTTTTGTCAATTTGCACGATGGAACGGTACACCGAAAGCTGGACAAGCGCCGCGCTCGATGCGAAAATGGAGGTCGTGGTCTATGGCCATTATGGTCCGGCTGTGCTTTTCTTTTCGCGCGAAGGCGAAGACCTCGGTGCATTGGAGCGCGAGGAACTCATTCATCGGTGTGCCCCGCTTTTGGATGCCGGACGCCTAAAAATAGTTACCATCGATTCTCCCGATTCCGAAACCTGGCTTTCGTCGATGGTTCCCAATAAAAAGAAAGCCCAGCGCCATCAGCAGTTCAACCGGTATCTGACCGAGGAAGTGGTCCCGTTCATTGGGCGCAACCTTCGGAGTTCCCACCCGACGATCTTTACCTGCGGCATCTCGATGGGGGCGCTCCATGCCGTTAATTCGTTCCTCCGGCGTCCCGATCTCTTTCAGGGGACTTTCGGATTTTCCGGAACCTACGATCTGAAACACTGGACGAAAGGCTACGACGATAAAGATGTCTACTTTAACTCGCCGATCGATTATCTCGAAAATCTGACCGGACCGGCGCTGACAAATCTGCGACAAAAAAATCGGGTATTGCTCGTCGCAGGATCTGGCGCCGGGGAACATCCAGAGGCCAGTCAGGCCCTGGCCGAACTCATGGGACGAAAAGGAATCCCAAACTGGGTCGATATTTGGGGCGAGGACTTTAGCCATGATTGGGACGCATGGCGCGTGATGATTCCCACCATTTTTGAGCGAAATTTTTGAATTGAATTATCGGATCGCAAAATCCGATTCCGATTGAAGCAATGGGAGATTGTCGCTTTCGACGTTTTCAACACGGCTCTTGCGCGGGCCATTTTGAAGGGCTTGCGCGAACTGCTCTAACAGTTCCTCGGCTCCTTGCGCTTCGACCTCGACGGTTCCATCGCTGCGGTTTCGTGCAAAGCCCGTTAGGTGCAAACGTTCTGCTTCGCGTACGCAAAAATAACGGAACCCGACGCCCTGTACCACGCCGCGAACAAGATAGCGCTTTCGTTTCATTGCTCTTTCAACGCGAACGGAGCGAAAAATACGCCGAAGCCGACAAAATCACGACCTCCTTTTTTAAGAAAAAAGGAACTATGCAGCCCTTTTGATTGCTAAGAGGCGTCCGCGCGTTTCGCTCCGAATGCGTGGCCTGGAGAGGTGCAGGAGTGGTTTATCTGGGTCGCCTGGAAAGCGGCTGTGCGTTAATCGCGTACCGAGAGTTCGAATCTCTCCCTCTCCGCAAGCATGAGCGATCATGCAGAAAAAGATATTGGCTTGCAGTTAAGGGCATTGAATCCTCTCAAATCCTTTTTCTTGTTTTATAAAATTTTTTTAACTTTTTTCATTGTAAAACTCAATACTTTTCTATTCTTCACAATAGTCCTTCCTTTATTTCGGTGCGCCGAGGGGTGCCGAAGAATAGACACTGAGATCGAAGCAGTATAATAGCTGCAATTCTGAATTATATCTTTCCATGTGATGTCATCAACTCAGCTCGAAGGTTTCGCGAATTTACCGTCAATGCTAACGGGGAAATCATCGCCATGAGGGACCCTAAAATTGTCGCATAATATACTACCTTCAATCCCCAATAGTCCGGTTTTGCTCGATACCAATGTATTTTCCGAAAATTTACGGTTGTAATTGCCCTGAGCTTCCGAACTATTTTCCCATAATCCGTTAAAGGGCCGCACTTTAAATGGTAGGTTCCAAACCTGCCAATCTGTTCATTCGTGGGAGTTAACCTCAATAGTATTCTTTTCCATCAGGAAAAGAGTGTGATGGGTGAAACGTTTACCACATAACCATAGTATTATGGCGAAGAAAATAACCGGTTATATCAAACTGCAGGCACCGCACCATCGGCCTCCCCGGTGCCCCAGGCCACCGCCAAACCTAACCCAACCTCCTCTATACTCGGAGCCTATCACCATGGATGACGTCATCATCATCGGCGGCAGCTTTGCCGGCCTCGCGGCCGCCCTTCAGCTCGGCCGCGCCCGCCGCAAGATCACTGTTCTCGATACCGGCCTGCCGCGCAATCGCTTCGCCGGCCACTCGCATGGCCTACTCGGCCACGATCACAAGCCGCCGCTGGACATCCTGTCCGAAGCGCGGCAGCAGCTGGCGCGTTATCCCACGATCAGGCTGGTCAATGCCCGGGCCGACAGCATCTCCGGCACCATCGACGATTTCTCCGTCCTCACTGGCGATGGCGAAAGCCTCGGGGCGCGCCGCCTAATCCTGAGCTATGGCGTCGCCGACGAGATGCCTGATGTTCCGGGCTTTGCCGAAGGCTGGGGCACATCCATCGTATCCTGCCCCTATTGTGACGGCTTTGAAGTCGCCGGCCAGCATTGGGGCCTTGTCTGGTCCGGCCCGCCGTCGCACAATTATGTCAGGCTGTACCACGACTGGACCGACAGGTTGACGCTCTTCGCCGATGGTCACGACATTCCGCCCCATATCCGGGCCGATCTGGCTCGCCATAACATACCTGTCGTCGATGGCCGTATCACCGGGATCGCCCATCACGGGGGCCATAACGCCACCGTCAAGCTCGATACCGGCCCCAATGTCGCGGTCGACATCCTGTTCGCGCATCCCCGCAACAAGCCGTCCGCAAGCCTGCATGAATCACTGGGCCTCGCCACGGTCGATACGCCCCTGGGCATCGCCCTCAAGGTCGACGAGCGCCGCGAAACCAGCATGCCCGGCATCTATGCCGCAGGCGACCTCGCCAACCCGCTCATGCCCTCGGTCACCACGGCATCATCGCACGGCGCGACGGCGGGTATCTCGGCCCAGCAGTCGATGCTGGTTTGAGAGCACAGATTCCCTTCTCCGGTTGCCGCGGGCGCGGTCGACCTCCTGTTGAACAACGCCTGATAACCGGCAGCCACGCGGTTTGTAATGTACATCCCAAAAGAGTGGACCAACCCGGGTCAAACTTGGGCACTGGATTCTTGTTATTTCTCATAGGACAGCCA
>DASYAJ010000208.1:0-3607 GCA_036501405.1 Kapaibacterium sp. (SeqCode) | reverse complement strand
GAAGATAAAGCTCGCCATAATTCGACGCGATGGAAGCGATTCGCTTTTTCGTCTGCCGGATTTCTTTGAAGGTCTGGTTCCAGACTTCGAGGCCGCTCTCGCGCGTGGTTAGTTCCACGCGCTGATCTTCGCGCAGTGCCGAGCCATCGATGTTTTCAAAGCAGAATTTCTCTTTGTTCCACTTCAACCCTTTCTCTTTCGCGATCTCCCGCATGTGGCCGTGGAAATCGCGCGTGGAGTTCACTCTGTCGTGCGCGGCTTCTTCCAGGCGTTTCTCTGCCACGATGTTGGATTCCTCCAGGCATTTGATCGCGTGATCTTCTTTCACCTCTTCACCGCGAAGATAAGCGGTGAAGGATTGAAGGTTGATCGATGCCTGGGCGAGTCCGCGCATCGTTATCACATGGCCGTTGGTGAAAAGGCCTTCGAATTGCTCCGAGATGAGCTTCTGCGTAAAAACGAAGCTCATTGGGTCGATCGGATTGCCACTCTCCTGCGCCGAAGCGAAGGCAGATTCGAACATGCGCTGACCGATGCGTTCGTAATTTTGACGCTGACGATTGGTGTAGCCAAGCGAAGCCGTGTATTTTTCGAAGGAATCAATCCCACTGACAGCGAGGAACAGCCTTCGCGTTTTGATGTTCCAAAATGCGGCCGCACGCATCAGGAGGCTTTGCCATTCGCGCAGGTGGCTATGATGGAGAAGTTTGTGGGATTCATCGAGAAGCCGAGCGCGTGTCGATTCGGGAAGCTCGATCCCCTCGGGTCCGATTTCTATTCGTGAAAGTTCTTGTGGCATGGGCGTTTGTTGAGAAATAAGAAGTTATGGCGATTTGCGAAACGGTGTTTCGCTTAAGAAGTCGCGCCTCCCGATAATCGGTTGAGTGCGTCATGTAAGCTTTCCGCTTCCTTCGTAATCACGGAGTAAATGCGCTGTTCGGTATCGCGCGAGGCAAATTGTTCGCGTCGGCCCTTAAGCACACCTTCGACGGTGGTAGGGCTGACGTTCGCACGACGTGCAATCTCACGGAAATTTAGTCGCACCATTCGTGCGAGCTTGAGCATTGGTGCAGAGGAGGGGTCGAGTGTCGTACTTTGCATTTGCAAACCTTCGGTCATTTTCTTCGTAACTTTGCGGTCAAACGTAAAACTTTATACAAAGATACGAAGAAAAATGTCGCTTGTCAAGTGGTAAGGACAAAAAAATGTCACAAAAATGGAAAATCTTGGAAATTCGCTTAAAAACGCAAGAAAAAAAATGTCACTCACTCAGGAAGATGCGGCGAAAACTGCCGAAGTCAGTGTGCGTGCATGGCAAGAATGGGAGCGAGGCAATACTGAGCCGAGTATCAGTGCATTAGAAAAATTTGCGGATGTCACGGGAATTAATTTATTCACGCTCCTTACCGGCGTTGAAACGATTCCCATTCCAGCAGGCAGAGAAATTCCGATTGTCGATCGTATTCCAGCCGGTCCACTCACGCAAGGTTTTGGCGAAGGTGGAATCATCGGGAGCGTGCAAGCAGACATCGATGATGAGAATGCGTTCGGTCTTATTGTCAGCGGAGTATCGATGTGGCCGGAGATTGACGAAGAAGATATTGTGCTCTGCTCGCCAAAGGAACCATTCGTCAACGGAAAAATTTATGCAGCTGTCACAGGCGAAGGGGAGCAATCGTTGAAGCGCGTGCGTTACGAGAAGCGATCGCGTGCATACGCATTAATTCCCAGCAACAAAGAATTTCTAACGGTCTACGTGCCGGAGGAACAAATCATCAAACTCGTGCGCGTCGTAGAGATACGGCGCAATTTACAATGAAAGGAACCAATATGAAACGACATCTACTTCTCCTAATTACGATGCTGCTTTTAGCATCGCCTTCACTCGCAACGAAACATCGGCCTTCTTCTTCAAGGGGTAAGACGGTCCATGTTCACAGCTATACTACCAAATCCGGCAAGCACGTCGCGGCTTATACACGCCATGCTCCCGGAACCTTAACCCACAAATCACGGAGGCGCAAATGAAACTTCTAACAGCATTCTTACTTTTGATTCCCACGCTGGCGATGGCCCAGCTTCCGAAGCCTTCCGAGTCGATTGCAAAAGTCTATTCGGAATTTTCTTCTTGTACCTTCATAGATACCATCTATGCTGACGACAAGGACCCTGAAGGACATCTCATTGTCGAGAGCATTTATTTTGCACCTGTCGATAACGCTGGAATTCGTGGATTCACGCAGGTAACGTTCGATGCGGCAGGCTTAGCAAGCAAAGCGAGCTGGCATCGTCGCGAAGTTCAAATAGAGGGTGATGGTGCAGATTTCTATCTCTCTTATGGCGATCCGAATTTACCGATGCTCGATTCGATAAAGAGTGACGGAACCATTGCTCAACTGAAGACACTCCTTTCAACAGTTCCAAAGAGCTGGGGAAAGGCCGACAGGGAAAATGTCACATCCCGTATTGGCTATTATTACAGGGGTAAGCATATCATGCACGGTGTCGTCCTTAACGAGGGAGCCCTAACTGTAGGATGGACTCTTAATTAACGCGAGCCCGTAAACAGCTTGGCCTTGCGCTTGCGAGGTTTGAGATATTCATCGAGCGCAGCGACAACATCCGGGCCGTCATCGTTCACACCTGGCTCGCCATAGTGGACGAACTGCTGCACGGTCGCCTGGTAATCCTTCGAATTCGATGGCCACAAATGCAACCCGCGTTCCAGTGGAGATTCCATCGCAAGGATGCGATCGTGCTTCGATTCGTGCAGGTCCACGAAGAAAAGCGGCAAGCGGCCATATTCAAGGTTCGCTTCATACCTTCCGAACTCGCGTTGAAAAATGATCTTCTGCGCGTAGGTACCATCGATCCGAATCTGCTTCGGATGCCACCGTCTGAAAATGCTGTAGATCGTGACGATCATCTCATCGATCGAGCATTTCCGATTAAAGAGTTCCAAGTGAATTGTGTAATCGCCTTCGGGTACCAGCGTGCCATCGGCGAGCCGCCATTTTCCAAAATCTGCGGCTTTATTGGTGTGCTGGTACCGCAAACCTAAATCCATCGCTTTGTTATCGCCGGTATCGCTGTAGGATGGATCGACTTGAAGGACAATCTCTTTTCTGTTGATACCGATCGGTAGTACATCCCAGTGGAGCTTAAACCATTTTTGCTTAAACTTCCCTTCGTCCTCCTGCGGATCGTTTTGAATCTCGGCAGAAAACTTCGTCGGACCCATGTAGGTACGCAGTCGGGAGAGTGTAATGACCGAATGCACTTCGGGCCAGCGCGAGTATTCGTTCCCTTTGGCATCGGTTTCGAGTCCCTTGTATCGCAAGCGGTTGAAAGACTCGTTCTCCATCAACTGTTCCAGCATCGAGCCAATGCAGATAATCGTGCCAACGATGATGAATGTCCAATGTTCCGCGCACAAACAGCCGATGTAATCGGCGAGAATCAGTTCGAGCAGCTTTGCAACCCGCTTCGGATTGCGCGCCAGTTCACGCGACTCCATATCGTCGCAGATGAAGAGATCGGGCCGGTACTGTGCATTGATAAGGCCGCGAGCAGACATGCCAGCGCCCATCGCATAGATGCGCGTTGT
>DASYAJ010000207.1:0-4078 GCA_036501405.1 Kapaibacterium sp. (SeqCode) | reverse complement strand
GTTCCCGAGAAAGATCACAGCCTTGATCGCGGTCTGAGAAGTGGCATGTCCATAAATGAACACATTCGTATCGTAGCTCGACGTAATATTTACTACCCCGTAATTTAAGGTATCGTTATTATTTCCGACGACCACTCCCGTCCTATTATAATGGAGTAGGATGGTATCTTTCAAAATAATACTATCGATCACAGCAGGTATTTGCGGTTGAAGCGAATCGAGGATGTACTCACCGATAAATCCGCTTTGGGGAATAGCCCAGTTATAAATATGCACCCAGCTATAATCCGGTCGAGAAATCAGAATAGAGTTCCCACTTGCCGGAAGTAACGGGATTGAGAATTGTCCAGAAGCGTCTGTTGTCGTGTGAAAACCCGTATTTTCAACGAAGACGTCGGTTCCAGAATAATCGTACCGAGGTTGAGAAGGATATTGCTCCAATAGCACTTTTCCTTGCAGCGATAGGTTCGTCGGTGCGGAAGTATGACTGCAACCGCTAACGGAAATAATAGCGATTGCTGAAATGGTAAGTTTTAAGCAAGAATGTCTCATATTTGAGAAAACACTCATTCGGAAATATAATCACAAATAAGAAGGGAGACTTCATCCGCATTGTTATGTAAGTTCCTTTTGAACCTATGCACGTGTTCGATAAATGAGAAGCCCATCAAGGAAACGAAATAAGGCGTATTTTTTAAACTCTGGCGTTCGAGAGATTTCTCTCAAGTCTCAGCCTCTCGATTCGTCCACCGTTTCACTCCCAAAGCGAAATTTTTTTCGAAGCAACATGGGTCATTGAAAAAATAGAGCGGATAAATACGCAATACGCATTCAAAATCCCCGAACATGCGAGGCGAGAATGTGAGGATGCGAACCTTATTGTTCATGCTGGAACTGATCCCAGTTCCATTGAACGAAAATGCGCTGTTCGGAACGATTGAGATCGCCGCCGGTAGCGGAACCATTCAGGCGATGGCTCATGTAAATTTGATCTTCCAGGCCCACGCTCAGATTATGATAAAGACCAAGCGCAATACGCGGCTTCAGAAGATACATTTCGTTGTTCACGGGCGCGCCATAGTATGAACGGAAGTCGATGTACTCGCCCGTCGCGTCGATATCGAGAGTATGATCGCCAATCGAAGCCCCGATTTCTGCTTTACCATTGAAGCCATCGCCATAGCTATAATCAATGGAGGTCGTCGTATCCTTCGGAAAAAAGCCGGCATTGTTCGCACCGAAGGGGAAAAAATTAGCAAAGAGATTCGCGTATAAATAATGGTGCTCGCTCAACGGAAGTTTGGTAATGATTCCAGGCCCGAATGCGCAATCGCCGAATTCGAATGTCAGATTGTTGAAGTAATCGAAATGCTGAAAAATGCCCCATAACGCATTTGCGCCGATATTACTGCCCGCCAAATATCCGTAGCCGGTCACTGTCGCAAGATATTTGTTTTGGTAGGCATTGGTAAAATCCATCCAGATCTTGAACTCATCGTAGGGCTTACGATCGAACTGCTCGAACGGGTTCCCATATTCGAGTGCGAGCGCGGCATCGAACTTCATCGGTCCGCTGCCAAAACGATTGCCGTTATTGAAGAGAATCGGCCCGAGCGAAAGCCGTGTGTCCATCGGCTGCTTTTCCAGCTCTGGTCCGGGTGCAACTTCCCACAACTTCCCTGTCACGAGCCGAGCAACGAATCGCGATGGACTAATCAGCCCCACAACGAGTTCCCGCCAGACCCGGTCCCACCCGCGTCGACTATCGTCCAGCACATTGGACGTAATGCGATAGCCCACTTCGCCGACATAAGTGCCGTTGACCGTCGTATTGATCAGATCGGCATACGAGGGTTGATCGTTCTCGAAAAAATACTTCCATTCGGCTGAACCGAACGCAACCAAAGGAATGCATTCCCAAAAATTATAGCCGTAGGAACGGGCTGTCATGTAATATCCAGCGCCGGAATAGGGATGGAAAAAGAAATCGTTGGCAAAGGCATCGGTATCGCGCCAGGTCCAGCCATCCTTGAAATTGTTCGAAACGCTGTTGAAGCTGATATGGGAAAAATCATAATCGTAACCGTATCGATCGACGAGCCAGAGCCCGACATTCGAAAGCGTGATTTGTGTGAGGGGCAACCAAATCGGCTGAGCTGTGTAATACTGCGGGTTGTCCTTGAACAACCAACCAATGGAATTCTTTAGGAGGGAGTCCAGCGCCATCGGTGCGCGCGTTCCAATGGGGCGCATGGGAGCACGATCGTTCTGCGCAATGGCGCTGGATGTGAGGAATAGCAAAAATAAAACGTAACGAACTTTCATGTGGTCTTGTGAAGACCAGTTCATTATTACAACACTGTGCCAGTATTATGCACGGCTGAGGTTACTCTACCCGCAAAATTCGATCCATCACTTCATACGCCATCTCCAAATCCTGCCGCGTCGTGGCATAAGGCGGCAAGAGATAAAGCGTATCTCCAAGCGGGCGAATCAGGAGGCCAAGATCGAGCGCCTTTGCAGCCCATTCGAGCGATTTTTTATTGAGGTAGCCGGTGCTCTCTTTCGGTTCCAGGACGGAAACCGTTCCGATCTGTCGGTGCTGGAGATTGTGTTTTGCAGCAAGTTTGGGAGCGAATTCTTTATGAGCCTCCACAATTGTTTTTATGCGCTCGAAAACCGGCTCTTCATCGAAGACGCGGAGCGAGGCAAGCGCCGCGGCACAGCTAATCGGGTTCCCAGTATAGCTATGTCCGTGAAAGAATGTTTTTTTGCGGTCGTCGCTGAGGAATGCATCGAAAATTTTTTGCGAGGCCATGGTGATCCCCATTGGCAGGAACCCTCCCGTGATGCCTTTCGAGAGCGTCATCAGATCGGGTTTTGTTTCGGCTTGTTCGGAGGCAAACATCGTTCCAGTGCGTCCGAAGCCGGTGAGGACTTCGTCTGCAATGCAGAGAATATCGTTCTCTTTCGCAATGCGCAATGCCTCTTCCAAAATTTCTGCGCGCCAAATGAGCATTCCGCCTGAACCAAGCAAAAGCGGCTCGTAAATAAATGCAGCAGCTTTCTTTTTTTTCGCTTCGCTACGAAAAGCGACAAGGAACTGTTCCTCCGACGTTGTATTCGTTTCTGGGAACGGAAGCCGGTTTACACGGAAAAGATAGTTCTCGAATGGATCGGTAAAATATCCGCGCGCGCTGATCGACATTGCGCCAAAGGTGTCGCCGTGATAAGCATGTTCGAGCGCAAGAATCTCTGTCCTCTCTTCTCCCATCAGCGTCCAATATTGGATCGCCATTTTAATGGCCGCTTCGACAGCGGTCGAGCCATTATCGCTGAAGAAGACTTTGTCGAGACCATCGGGCGTGATTTCGACAAGCCGTTTTGCAAGCAGCGACGCGGGTTCATGCGTAAAATTGGCGAAGATGACCTGTTCGAGTTTTGCGGCTTGCTCGGCAATCGCTTTCGCAATCTTCGGGTGCGCGTGTCCATGCAGCGTGACCCACCAGGAACTGATCCCATCGAGCACTTTTCGTCCATCGGAAAGATGAAGACACGCACCCTCGCCGCGCTCGACTCCGATCGCGCGCGGAACAAGCTGCATCTGCGTGTACGGGTGCCAGATGTAACGTTCGTCGTAAGAAAGGAAAGAACCGGAATTCACGGGATTGGAAATAGAACTTGGATTCAGGGGATTGGATCGATTTGCAGGATATTTTTCAGGCTTTGAAAATGCTCTTCAAAGACGTTCCTAAAAACATTTTTGTTTTGTGTCTCTAATTTCGGAATTCTTCCTACGCTTCTTACATTCCCAAACATTTCGATTGCTCTTTCATTTTCGAGATTTATATCTCCGATTAGAACACAGCCAAGAATCGGAATATCTCTTTTTCGCAAGGCTTCTATCGAAAGCAATGTATGATTAATCGTTCCAAGCGATGAGCGGCACGCAAGCAAGACCGGCAAGTTCCATACTTTGAATTGATCGACGAAGAGGAGATCGTTTGTGAGCGGCACCATCAGTCCGCCAGCGCCTTCGATAATAAGCGGAGAGACGTTTGGTAATTGCAGACGTCCT
>DASYAJ010000206.1:0-5895 GCA_036501405.1 Kapaibacterium sp. (SeqCode) | reverse complement strand
TTAAATTCCCTTCGTTAATTCAATACTGGATTTTCAATTTGACCCTCATGCAGAATCTCACCTTCGGCATAATAACGAAGCATTTCGGGACATAAATCGAACTCATTCGGCCAATAGATCCCGTGGCCGTAAGGATAAATTTGAACGGCGTTGAATACTTCAGGCAGATTAAAATCGGCTTCGAACATTGAGCCATCCACAAGCTTGCCGACATCGACAATTTTGACGATACCATCGTCAAATGTTAATCGAACCCGACGCCCTTCCAAGGGCTCCACATTCACGATTTCGACTAGCTTATCACCCATATTACGCTAACGGTGAAATCTTCTTCAATGGTTCGGGTTTGCGCGATTTTTCCCAATTCTCAAGCAATTCAACCTGATGTTCCGAAGCCCATTCGAGGACTAATCTATTCGCAGTATTAGGAAGTTTGCCCTTGATGAGTCTGAAGGTTCGAATGTCATATTCGGCTTTGTATTCCTGATACTCTGCGTGAAAATGAGGCGGAGCATGATCGTCGAAATACATTTTGATGATAATCCCATAAAATCTGCTGATCTCTGGCATTTTTATCCTCCGTAGGCGGCAATGCCCGTAATGTCCTGCCCCAGCACGAGCGTGTGAATATCGTGGGTTCCTTCGTAGGTGCGGACCGATTCGAGATTCGTCATGTGGCGCATGATCGGGTATTCGCCGAGGATGCCGTTGGCTCCGTGAATATCGCGAGCGGTGCGCGCAATTTGCAGCGCGATATCGACATTATTTCGCTTTGCGAGCGAGACCTGCTCCGGGCGCATTTTGTTTTCGTTCTTCAGGGTTCCCAAACGATGCGCCAGCAGTTGCGCTTTCGTAATTTCGGTCAGCATGAAGGCGAGTTTTTCCTGCACAAGCTGGAATCCGCCGATAGGTCTGCCAAATTGGACGCGGCTCTTCGAGTAGTCAACGGAACTTTCGTAGCAGGCCATTGCCGCCCCGATTGCTCCCCACGAAATACCGTAGCGAGCTTGGGTCAGGCAGCTTAGGGGCCCTTTGAGTCCTTGTACACCGGGAAGCATATTCTCCTCGGGAATTTCTACATCCTGAAAAACAAGTTCACTGGTCACGCTTGCTCGGAGTGAATACTTCCCCTTCATTTCGGGAGCCGTAAAACCTTTCATTCCCTTCTCGACCAAAAATCCGCGAATGGATTTCGCGTCTGCGACCCCCTCCCCCCCTCCTGGAGAAGGAGTGGAAACTTTGGCCCATACGACGGCAACATCTGCAAGCGTCCCATTCGTAATCCACATTTTCGCGCCATTGAGCACGTATCCGCCACTCACCTTTTTCGCGTTCGTTACCATCCCAGCGGGATTGGAACCAAAATCGGGTTCCGTCAGGCCAAAGCAGCCGATATTTTCGCCCGTCGCGAGTTTTGGGAGCCATTTCATGCGCTGTTCCTCCGAACCGAATGCAAAAATCGGATACATGACAAGCGCGCCCTGCACGCTGGCAAATGAGCGAATGCCCGAATCCCCCCGTTCGAGTTCCTGCATGATGAGGCCATAGGCGATATTATCGAGCGCGGCGCAGCCATATTTTTCCGGTAGGTTCGAGCCGAGCAAACCCAATTCCCCGAACTTCGGAATCAGTTCCATCGGGAAGGTCATCGCCTGGTTGTGCTGCTCGATAATTGGCAGCACTTCCGATTCGACAAATTCGCGCACGGTATCGCGGACCATCCGCTGGTCCTCGGTGAGAAGAGATTCGAGATCGTAATAATCGACAAGCATGATATCGGTAAAAATATGAAAACAGAAGAACACAAAAAAAGGGTATTCTGTCGAATACCCTTTCAAAAAAATTCGATTTGTTTCAAAATGGGCTAATTCCAGTTCTGAATTTGGTAGTTCGTCGTCCCTTCATTCGGTCGGGTGATATTGGAAAAAATAAGACCAACACCCTTCGAGAACCATTGAACGCCCGTCGTGCCGTTTGCGCCGGTTCCGGTATATTGGACCATCAGCACATTGTCGTACGTTTTGCCATTGACTTGCGCCGTTGCCCCATATTTGGTAACCTTTGCTGTGATCTGCTCGCCTTGGGAAGTAAAGGTCCAGTGGGCGGTATCCTCAAGCGGCGCCTGAAGATCGACCCAGCTATCGGAATAATTTTCGGGAGAAGACTCGACACCGCAATTGATCGCCTGCGCGCTCGAAAGACGATAGAACCACATTGAGGGCTGGCCGAAATTGGGATAAGACCAAAGGCAGCCATACATTATATTGTTATTGACTGTATCGATGGGTCCTTGCATCTCCATCGTCAAGGCTCCGGTGGCAGGAACGTATTGGGAATTCGAAGTTACAGAATAATTATATTCCGGGCCTTTGTTTTGGAGCGGAAGATAATAATTCCTGACGTCCATTTCGGTTCCCGGCGTTTGGGTGGCCGGATCGGTGATCGAGGAGCAGCTCGAAAGCGCGATCGACGTAAACGATAGCGTCGCGTAAACAAGCGAGAGCATCGGAATACGCATTTGAAAGCGAACCGCTGGAAAAACATTTCTGGGTTTCATAACTTAATTCTTAAAAAATTTAGAAGCGGTACGAGATGGAATACTGGAAGCTGCCAGTGATAAAATTATATTGACTGGAACCATCGAAAATAACAGGTCCGGAATAGCTTTGCACCGTTTGATATTGATGCAGCCGGTTCACGAGGACCGACACACCTGTGATCATGTGATCGCCGACGGGAATTTCGAATCCTGCGCTGGCGCCAACGACTGTTCCATTCGAATAGAGACCGCCGGAAAGCGCAGCCGTTGCATAGAACAATCCATTGTTAACGATAAACGGCTGACGGCGTTTGTAGAACAATTGCTCGAAGGTCTCCTGCTGCGGAAGGAATGTGCTCGTCACATTCGTGAACCCAAAACCCGAATTAATCCTGGGGTTAAGTACGCTTCCGCCGGTCTCTCTCGATACGACGAGGCCCACCTGATCGTTTGGATCGAGGTTATATCCGCCGCGCAAAGAAAAATTGGAAAAGAACTGCGCGGAGCTTGGGATTCCTGCCGGCGCATTCCATTCCGCATAGTTCGTCGCAACGCCGAGTTCGAATCGGGAATCTTGTTCGGATGCGAGCAAATCGTCCACCGATTTGATCGGCGTATTCCCCACTCCGGGCATATTGATTCGGGCCACTACCGGGGTGCGCGGCGTTGGAATAAGCGCGATCGATTGCGCTTCCTCCATCGGTGCGATCACAGGCATTGCGCTCTGCGAGGATCGGATGTTCTGATTCGAAATATCTCGCGCGCTCGTGTGGGAATGAGCAATAATTCCCGCATTCGTTCCAGTGCTCGTTTCCGCGGTAATCGAAAATTCCGGTGCAACGGGTGCGGCGGAGGCTGCGATATTGGAGGGCGTCGATGCCATGACCGTGTTTCTAACCACGGCATTTGGCTGTGTGCTGGACGTGAGCTTCATCGTATTGAATTCAAGCGAGCCGGCGAGCACGGCGAGCACAATACCGACGGCACCCACCGCCATCGATACACGGCGGACATTCCAAAAAGCCATGGGCACGGCTCGTCTGGAACGGTTCCCTTCGATGCGATCGAACAGCGATTCTTCGAGCGATGCGGGAATCACAGTATTACGAGCCGCGCGATTCGCAAGCTGGCGCAGCGCTTCGTGCTGCTGAAACATCTGCCGAATCTCCGGGCTGACAGAGACGCGGTGCAGAAGCTCCGCGCTTTCGTGGTCCGAAAGACGCCCATCGAAATAAGCGATGATCGTCGATTCGATCGGTTCCGATGTGATCTGATATGTAGCCATTATGCAAATACCTCCCCAAGCGATGAGTTTTCATCCAGCGGACCGAATGAGATTTCTTCGATCGTCATCTGTTCTTCCTTCATCTCTTTTTCCGCTTTTTTCACGCGCTCCTTTTTTTCCGATCTACTTGCTTCGTACTGATAGTGCGGCGCGAGCAACTCACGAAGCTGTTTTTTCGCGCGCGTGATTCGAACGCGGACATTTGCCTCGGTCGTCTGCGTGATCTTCGCGATCTCGTCGTAGTCGTAGCCTTCGAACTCGCAGAGAAGGAATGCTTCCCGATACATCGGCGGAATTTTCGCGAGTGCCACACGCAGCATATCGTCCGCAATTGCATGATCGAGCGGCTGGTGCGGCGAGTTGAGCGACTCTTCGAATGCCTCGCCTTCCGGGCCGCTGATCGAAACGAACTCCGGCGTGAATTTCGAAGTGCGCAGTAAATTCAGGCAGACCGACCGCGTAATCAGAAGCACCCAGCTTTTGAGCGCCTTCGCCTCGCGCAATTGATTGTGATGGCTATGAATGCGGATAAAAACCTCCTGAAACGCATCCTCGGCCTGCATCCGATCGCCCATGTAATAGACGCAATAGCTAAAGACTTGCTGTCGGAAAAGCGAATAGACGAACTTGAACCCGGCCAGTTCACCGCGGGTGAAGGCGTGGATTTGCGCGATTTCGCGCTCAGTATAGACTTTTTGCGGTCCTTTGGGCATAGGTAAAAGTGGCTGCTTGTCGTCTCCGGTGATAAGGACACAAACCAGAGCGGTTCTGTTACAGAACTCTTGATTATGATAAAAACCCCGCCGGAGCGAGGTTACGCGCATCAATTTGGAAATGGTGCAATTTTGTGTTCCGTTGTCATATCCCAGACTTTGAAGTAATCGATGCGTACATGTGCGGCGGGATAGGTGATGTCACCAATCGTGACCGGCCAAAAGCCGGGATTATGAGGGTGCGTTTCAAAGTAATGCCGCTCACCATATGTTACCGATACATAGCCGGTATCGATTGTCGTATCGGTCCCATGAATGATGGGAATGAGCCAGGCGATCGAATCGTTAGTCCCCATCGGATCGCTCGTGGTGTAATCGATGTCCATATTGTTTAGCTCGATATAGGGGATCGACCGCATGATTTGCGATGCCCGGTCGTAATACGGACTGGATGTTGGAACCATTCTGTCCGGAATGCGATAGACCACATTGCTATCCATCAGGAATCGTGCTTCGTGAGGTAATAATTCCATTGTGAAGGTATGGTACCGATAGCTGCTTTGAGCCGTATCGTCTCCATCGAAAGCGAAGGACGGACCCTGATAATCGGCATACCCTTCATCGACTGTGTATTGGTAATGTTCGGTAAAAGTATGCCTATCACCCGGAGCCATTGTATCGGACATGTAAATCCTTCCAGTGTCTCCAGTTGCATTTAGCGATGAATCCCAAAAACAACTGAATGATTTTTGATGGTTAGCATGATCGTAAGTTATAAATACCGAAGTCGGTTGATACGATTTCCAAAACTTCATCGTATCGCTCCCGAAAATCTTATATGGCGCAGAGAAGATTCTCCATTTACCGTAACTATCGGTATTGACACTCCATGTGATGGAGTCTGTCGTATTATTGGCGTTCCGTTCATAATAGAATGTGAACGAATCGTGAGAATGAGCAATGGAATAAGGCCATAACCCTACCGGCGTTACGGGGCCTGTTGGATAAAGACAAGTATCGCCGGCCGAATCGAGCAATTGGATGCTATATGGGAACCCATTGATAATGAGCCGTCCAGGATTATTAATAAGCGAAAAATGGGCAGCGGAACTGCGGAACACCGGAGTGGTATCGCTGAGACTATGCGGCCCGAACACACCACGGAATGGACCGTAGTGTAAATTAAATCCTATTCCAGGGTGCAGCCGATTGAGCGGAGAGTTCCATTCTTCGTTCATGTCCCACTCGAAGGCATTGAAACCCCAGGTATTGTTGTGAAACTCCGTGTGGGGAATTTTAATGCGGACTTCCCACTTTCCATATGGCCCATCTTGATATGTTGGGGAACCGAGCGCGGC
>DASYAJ010000205.1:0-2692 GCA_036501405.1 Kapaibacterium sp. (SeqCode) | reverse complement strand
AGCCCATACTTCGTTCCGAGATATCCGTCGAGACCCGCAACGTCGGTGGAATCCAGTTCCCGATTGTAAAGCATTATTTCGGAAAGGTCGCCATCGAGGCAATAGCCTCCGTTGTACGCTCCAATGTAGAGCGTTGTATCGTCATTCGGATAGACCCACAAGGAATCGCTCAAGCGACCGTCGATATAGATTCGAACCGTGCTTGAGGCTGCATTATAGGTAACAATAAAGCGGCTTCCATTCAAATTCGAAGGTGCCGAAGCTTCTACATCGAGCTGAAACCAAAAATCATGGACGGACAAATGATTGTTCTGATTGAACCATAAAGCATGAGTACTTCCGGCAAGAATATTATTGATGACCGTCGTATCGGAAAGCCGAAAGACTCCCGCAATGGAATAATCGTGATTGGCTGGAAAAATTCCGGGAGCTTTGAAATAAGAATTACCGTCAAAATGGAGTGAGGGGAGACCGTTTATTCCTTGAACGATGAGAATGGGACGACGTTGCGAGTCGTCTTGCAATACATCATGATGGAGACCGCTTTGGTCCGGCCACGACATGACTTTTCCATTTTCGACGGTAAGATTGGAATCGGCACGAAGCCATAAAATACTGCCCGAAGGAATTTGAGCAGCGGCTTTTAATGCCATCCCGAAGAAAATGCAGGTCCAAAATGGAAGCAAAAGGAAAAATTTTTGCACTCGTTTTGAGGATATAATTGTATATCGAAGCTGTTTCAGGCTAAGGTGAAAAAAGAATTGGCACAAAAAGGAGAAACCCGAATAGAACGATTTTGGTGCTTAAGGTATCGATTTTTACCTATTGTCCTTAGTGCAGTCTTTAGTCTAAGCTTTGCCGCCTTTCCGGCCTATGCGCAAAAATTGGCCATCTCCTGTAATGGAAATTCCATTCTTCAGGCGTCTGTTTCGATGGATTCGTTCCAAACATTCACCGTGGAGTTTTGGATGCGCTCCGATAGTTTTGCACAATCGTCCAACGTTTTTTCGATGGGGCGGGATTCGATTTCCGGGTTTGGATTGAATCTAAGCGGCACCCTTGTGCCTGGAAGAGAGAGCTATGGAATGTTTTATTTGGGCGGTATCAGCACGATGGCAACGGGCAATGCGCTTCGCGTGCCTTTTCAGCAATGGATTCATGTGGCGATCGTTAGAAGTGCAAACGCATGGAAAGTGTATCGAAATGGAACGTTAGTCGGTCGTTGTACCGGTCAAGGAATAGGCTCAAACGATAGTCTATTGATTGGAGAAGCATTTAAAGGAGAACTAACGCGGCTTCGATTATGGAAGCGCGATTTGGATCGATCGGACATTCTGGCATCCATGGGTTCGGAAGCTATCGACGATTCCGATCTGATAAGCGAATATACTCCTCAAGAGACAGGAATTATTAATTCTATCCCCGATCGGTTCGGCCATTCTGGACCACTGAAAGCTTCCGGAAAGGTTACCGGAACCCTTCCAACGGATTTTCCGACCTATAGTTCTGCAAATAATGTTTGGCTTTCTACATTTCCGTCCTACATGCAGTTTTTTGCGCGAGATTCGGACGACACCTCTCGGGTCATTGTTGCGGGGACCATGATTCCTGAGCCATCGGATTCCTTGGAGATCGATCTATTGAAGAACGATTCGCTTTCTCGTTCCTTCGTCACGACTGCCACATCGTCCTTCCTTTTTACAATTCCAATTCATTGCGAGCTTTCTCAATATACTATTCAAGTTTTTGTTATCCGGTCCGAAAAAAAATTTTTTGTAGCTGAAGCAGCCGACCTTTTATCCGGAGACGTCTTTCTCATCGATGGACAATCCAATGCGCATCCGGCAATCCCTGGCTATTCTTGGCAAAATGTATTTTGTCGCACCATCGGTGTCCAAACGGACGATCAAAATCGCGAGCCGTACAATTTAGCCGATACCTTATGGGGTCTTTCTTCGGCGGCAGGCGACGGACAGTATTTTTCCGGTCCTTATCTTGTTGGTTCCTGGGCCCGATGGATGGAAGAAGGGATTGCCTCACGCTGGTCTGTGCCCACATGCGTAATTAATGGGGCTGCGGGTGGATCTGCTATTGCCCAACATTTTCGGAACGATCAAAATCCAACTGATTCTACGACAATATATGGTAGAATGCTTTATCGGATTGGAAAAAGCGGCCTTGCCCATAGTATTAAAGCTTTCTTTTGGTATCAAGGAGAGTGGGATTCAGGTGGAGGATATATGGAATCTTTTCGCGTGCTTCATACGGAATGGCTTCAAAATTATTCCGGTATCGATTCCAGTTCCATTCGATTCTATGTTTTTCAGACTCGTCCCGATAATTGCGGCGCGGGCGAACCTTCTGTTCGTGAAGCGCAGCGGGAAATTCCCGATTCAGTCCCGAATTGTGTACCCGTCTCTACGGTCGCCATTGACGGTTATGATGGATGTCACTATTACTGGAACGGTTATGTCAACATCGGGCAAGACGTTTTACGAAAGATCGGTGCATCGTTGTATCATTCTTCGGATTCTATCGATGTCGATCCTCCGAACATAGCAAAAGCACATTATACCTCATCGGATAAAACCGAAGTAATGCTATTATTTCGTACTTCTACCGCGGCTCTTATTGCTACCCCGGACACTGTTATCGGCAATTCCTTGCGGCGCATAACCGATGCGTTTTATCT
>DASYAJ010000204.1:0-2830 GCA_036501405.1 Kapaibacterium sp. (SeqCode) | reverse complement strand
CGTTCGCGGTAATCTTCTCCACAGCGAGGGCGATGCACCCTCGTTGTTCGGTCATATCATAGAGTTCCATTGCGCGGGTAAGCGTGAGATAGGAATAAGGGGAGAATCGTTCCGCGATTTTCTCGCCCTGATGTTCGAGATAGCGTTCCACTTCGAAAATGAGTCCATACTTGTCGCGTCCAAATCTTCCGTCGAACTCCGCACTCGAACGATAGCTGATCGTTGCCGATTGCCGCGCGAGCCGAAGTCCAGCGAGAAGCTTTGCCCGGTCCTGCAACGTGGGATCGAACGCAAGGATCGTCTTGCGGATCGTAGAACTAAAGGCGATGCGCCACGCGGAATGGGAACCGGTTGCTGCAATGGGTGCAATGGCCCGAAACCGCTCTGGTGCGATCGCCGCCATTTCAAGCACGACCATCCCGCCGAGCGAGCCGCCAATCGAAAGATGGACTTCATCGACCTTTAAGGCATCGAGCAAGGCAAGATTCGCGCGTGCAATATCGCGAATTGCGATCGTTGGGAACGATGCGAGATAAGGCTTTCCGTTCGGTGCAATCGATTCCGGACCCGTTGTGCCATAGCAGCTTCCCAGCAGGTTTGGAACGATAATAAAATATTTTTGTGGATCGAGCAGGCGGCCCGCTCCAAAAATACCGCTCCACCATTCCTGCACATTTGCCGATCCGGTCAGCGCATGGCAAACGACGATGGCATTCGAACGGTCTTCGTTCCATTCACCGTAGGTATGGAATTGAATCGTCACTTCGGAAAGCGTTGCACCGCTTTCGAGCACGAACGGTCGGTCGAGCGTGATGGAATTATTTTGAGAACTTAACATGCTGCCGTCTCCTTCCCTCTTCCTTCCTGTTCTACCGATGCACAATGCAGCGCATTCGAAAGATCTTCGATGAGATCATCGACATGCTCGATGCCGATGGAAATGCGGATGAGATCGCTGGTGATCCCGGCCCGCTCGCGAAGTTCCGGAGCCATCGAAGCGTGGCTCATCGTGGCGGGGTGCTCGATGAGCGATTCCACGCCGCCGAGCGATTCGGCGAGCGAAAAGATTTTCGTTCCGGCCAATACTTGGTTTACGTTCCCAGCATGATCGCTCCTGCTCTTTACACGAAAACTAATTACTCCGCCGAATCCGCGAAACTGGGATTTTGCAAGTTCATGCGTTCTGTGGGAAGGAAGCCCCGGATAATAGACTTCGCTGACATTCGGGTGCTCCGATAAGAATTCCGCGACACGCTGCGCATTCTCTTCATGCTGCTTCATGCGAACGGCGAGTGTTTTTACGCCACGCAGTACGAGCCAGGAATCGAAGGAGCCGGTCGTTGTGCCGAGCGCATTTGCGAGGTACTGGAACCGTTCCCCGAGTGCAATCGTGCGAGAGATAATCGCTCCGCCGACCACATCCGAGTGGCCATTCAGCCATTTCGTCGTCGAATGAACTATGATGTCTGCGCCGAATTCGAACGGACGGAAAAAATAGGGAGAAAGAAATGTGTTATCGACGGCGACGAGCAAACCATAGACTTTCGCCAGCTTCGCCAATGCTGCAACATCGACAACATCGAGCAGCGGATTACTCGGCGTTTCGATCCAAAGACAGGCGGTGTTCGGCTTGACTTCTGCGCGAACTTCCGCAAGATTGCCGAGATCGACGAATGAAACTTCGAGCTTGCCTTGCGCTTCGAGCAATTTCAGGAGCCGGGCCGTACCGCCATAGCAATCATGCGTAGCGATGATATGCGCGCCCCGATCGAAATGCGCAAGTACGGTAGAAATGGCCGCCATACCGGTCGAAACAGCGACGGCTCTGGCCTCTGGCACAATGCCGCCGCCTTCGAGATCGGCAAGCACTTCTTCGAGCGTGTGGCGAGTTGGGTTCCCGCTGCGGGTGTAATCGTAGCCGGTGGAGTTACCGGGCGAGCGAAAACGGAAATTGGAGGTCTGGTAAAGCGGAGTACCGATGGAACCGTATTCGGAATCGGTGTGGGTGGTCTTGAGAATGGTGCGTGTTTCTGGTCTCATGAGTAGTATGGAAATAGGACACTCATGAGATCGGTAGTCATGGCCTTAGGTCACGCCTCCGTTCGCTGTGACCTGAAGGTCACGGCTACATTTTTCCGAAAAAAGCTCTTTAAAATAAAAAGCCCTATTCGGAAGAAGAGCTTTGCGAATGATCGCTTGGCTACGCCGAATAGGTCTTAACGATTTTCTCCGCGGATGATCTACCATCCCTCCGGAGGACCCGCTTTCTGCAGGCCATCATCAAAAGCCGGATGAGCATTTGCATGGTCATCCGTTCGGCTCATCTTCCCAGTATATCGGCACGATTGCTCATGTGATCTACCAGCAGGAGTTAGCACCTTGGCTCGAGTCCCTTACGCTTTGCTCTCCGTTGGGAGAGCTTCAATTGTAGGGTTCTCAACGGTTGCTACAGCGTCTTCGGGCCTGATCCCTCGGCTGTTCTCGATGAGTGTCACTAATGCTAACGCAATTTCGGGCCAGAAGTTTCCGGTTCATGTTAAAAATTTGCTTCTTCGCTGTTTCTTCGCGCGATGCAGCGGCGAATGGGCTTGTAGCCGTTAATGTTTTATTCCTTCACAAACTTCGCCGATTGCGGAGTACCAGTAATGCTTCCGCCATCGACAATAAAATAAATGCCCGCCGGCAGCGAGGAAACATCCAGCGTGTTCTCATTTCTGGGAACCGAATAGGCGCGGCCGAGGGGATCGAGAATGGAAACTTTATTAGAAAAAGATTCAATGTTCAAGATCCCAGATGTGGGATTCGGGTAAAGTGCAAAAGCAGACGGTGC
>DASYAJ010000203.1:0-12032 GCA_036501405.1 Kapaibacterium sp. (SeqCode) | reverse complement strand
CATCGATTGTCGAGGACATGAGCTGAGAGCGCAATGGGATTTTGAATGAGGGACTTCGCTTTCCTCGCCAGCGAATAATAGTGAAGCTTGAATCCGGTCATGCAGATGGAATCTGAAAGCCGGACTTCGGCAAGAATATCGTAGCACGCTTTTTCCGTGAGCGCCATCGGTTTTTCGAGAAAAATATGCTTCCCGTTTCGTGCCGCCTCGATTGCGAGCGGCGCGTGCGTATCGTGATACGTGCAGATATAGATGGCGTCAATCTGTTCGCTGCGAATCGCTTCGAAAGGATCGGTCGATTCGCGCGCCGAATATCGTTCCGCCAATACCTTCGCACGTGTGCGGTCGCTATCGACAAAAAGGACCGGCGGCGTACCGAGCGCGGCAAGGCACTCGCCGTGGATTTCGCCGATCATGCCGCACCCAAAAATTGCAATGTTCAACATTTCTTCAAAAATACGCGGATTCTCGTTCGAAAGTAACGATTTCGTAAAATAAATTGATTAACGTTGTAGATATTTTCGAATCAAGATGATTTTTCTCATTCTATCGTTTCTTGCTTTTTTTCTCGGCGCACCTTCGCCGTCCGTAAAACATTCCCTCCGGGAATCGGTCGTTGCGCCAGCGGCACTTCCGAAGGGAATTAAAAAAGTCGGGCATGTGATCGTGCTCTATATGGAGAATCACAGCTTCGATAATCTCTATGGCGAATTTCCAGGAGCGGACGGGCTTTCAAATGCAACGCCTGCGGAGTACACGCAAGTCGATGCTTCGGGAACTCCGTATAATGCACTTCCCTGGTCGGATACAGAGCATTTTCATCCAGTTCCCATCTTTTCGAACCGTCCATTCAATATCGATCAATACGTTCCTCCGACTGCCGTGACCCTCGATCTTACGCATAACTATTATCGGGAGATCGAGCAGATCGATGGCGGCAAGATGGATAAATATGCATTGCTCAGTAATGCGAAAGGTCTCACGATGGGTTATTATCACACGATGAATTTGCCGGTGCCGCAGCACGAAGCGACAGCGTATACACTGTGTGACAATTTTTTTCATAGCGCCTTTGGCGGATCGTGGTTGAATCACATCTGGCTGATTGCTGCTCAAACGCCGCAATGGAAGGACGCGCCGGCTTCGATTCGCGCTGCGTTCGACGCCGATGGGAATCTGAAAAAAGATGGCAGCGTGGCACCCGATGGTTCTCTCATCAACACCGTTTTTTCCGTCAATCAGCCGCACCCGGCCGACGCAAAAGTTCTCGTTCCCAATCTGACGCTTCCGACCATCGGTGACCGGCTTTCGGCCGCGCATATCGATTGGGCGTGGTACAGCGGCGGTTATTCGAATGCGCTGGCGGGACACCCGGATCGTTTATTCCAGTTTCATCATCAGCCCTTTATCTATTTCAAAGATTATGCGGACGGCACTGAAGCCAAAGCGAAGCATTTGAAGGACGAAAATGATTTTATTTCCGACGTGATCGCGGGAAAGATTCCTGCGGTCTCGTTTGTCAAACCGATCGGGGAACTGAATGAGCATCCGGGTTATGCCAATGTGATGGAAGGAGAAAAACATCTCGAAGACCTCATCAATATTATTCGCAGCAGCCCGGAATGGAAAGATTGCGTTATCATTGTTACCTATGATGAACACGGCGGATTCTGGGACCATGTTGCGCCTCCGAAGATTGACAAATGGGGTCCTGGCACGCGGGTTCCCGCCATTATTATTTCGCCGTTTGCGAAAAAGCATTTCGTCGATCACACCCAATATGAAACGGTGAGTATTCTCTCGTTCATCGAAAAGCGTTGGGGGCTGAAGCCACTTTCCTCGCGCGATGCGAAGGCTAATCCGTTTACGAATGCATTGGAGTTTTAATTTAGGGTTCCCATTGAACGCTATCGATCTTGCCGGACGAAATGATCACGCTATTGCCTAACGTGTCCGTTCCGGAAAATTGAAATGATCCAGAAAAGCGGCGGTTCGCAAAATCGCAGGAGGTAATGATTACTTCGCCGGAAGAGCCGGAATCTTCCGTCGATATTTTAAAGTAGTTCGGTGCTGAAGCCCAATAAGTAATAGAAAGGGATGTATCGATGATAGTCTGGGGACCCTGGACGAAATAGGAATCGGCCACCGGGGGAATTCCCTGCATAATAATTTCCGCGTTTCCGGGCCCATTCGCAAAAAGATTCAGGCGCCCTTGAGCAAAAGTGCTATACAACCGTTCGCGACCTTCATTCTCGCTTGAGAATGCAGTTCCGTCGACAAGGGCGGTTACGCTTCCCTGTCTGTATGCCCCCAAGCCGAGAGGAATATCATTGAAATAGCCGGCGGTAACAGGAACGATATTTTTGGGATTGGCTGGCGATGTTTCAGAAGCCGAAAAACGAAACGTTCCGGAAACGAGATTATCGATCGTATCGAATTTCGTAATTGTAAGAGTTCCTCCCGCGAGGGATTGATACGAGGTCCACGCTACCGAATCATAAATAAGCGATGCAGAGGCGCTTGTATCTTGATAATAGGAAATGGGAATTGTTTGCGGTGTAGCATTACGACAAGGAACGAGGAGCTGTACGCTTCCGTACGTTCCATCGCCAAGTTCGAAATAGAGATTCAACGAAAGCTGAACACCGTTTGGACCGTAACTGGAGAGGGGTCGAAGCGACGCATTGGCTTCATTCAAAAAAGGTGTTCCGCTATCATACACTTTTCCATCGAGGGTAAAGCCATATTCTCCTTCGAAGGAGCCAACCGCGGAATTCTCGGTTGTTGGGGAAACGGAATGCTCGCAACCGATCGTGCTGACGATCAGGATCGCAATACAAAACGTTTGGAACAATTTCATATTGCGCAAAACGGGTGATAACGAAAAATAATCCCCAGGAACTACTACTTCACACCATTTACATACTGGGTGCGATAATGCTCTCCATCGGATGCTCCCATGAGAAGTCCCGCCCCCGCTCCGCCGATGGCACAGGCTTCGAATCCAATGGAACGTACAATGAAATTCGAGAGCTGATCTCCGATGGAGGCATCGTTGGTTGCTCCAGAACTATAGTTGAGCTTGGCCCGCCGCAAATAAGGGTTCCGATCAGCGCGCCCTCGGCGGTCCCGACGAGAATCCCACGCAGTGCATCCGGCATGGCAATGGAAATAGAAATGATATCGGAAGTCGGAGCGATGGTGCGAACATCGGTTGCATCCCGGAGCTATCGGCGGCGAACCACTCGGTCGAGTCCGTACGAATCGCTACGCGGTATGCGAGTGACGTATCTCCATCGTTGAAAATAATCCATGCGGGTTGGTCGAGTGTTCGAAAATAATCGATGTCGAAAGGGAAACTGTCACGGGAATGTCAAAGGCATGTCAAAAAAATGAGCTGGCCGAGATTTTTTGAATGGATGAGCACGGTTCTTGCAATGCGACAGCTCATTCCTCACGTAGAATTAAAATCTCACATCCAATAAGTTTTATGACATCCGATCTCCAAAAAACAATCGAAATTGGCCTTACACAAAAAGACCGCGAGGGCGTCACCCGCATTCTGAACGTCCTGCTCTCTGACGAAGTGCTGCTCTACACCAAAACGCGGAAATACCACTGGAATGTGGTCGGGCCGAGCTTCATGGAAATGCACAAGCTCCTGGAAGCGCAGTATCAGGAGTTGGGAGAAATCAGCGACGAGGTTGCCGAACGCGTTCGTAAGCTCGGTGGCACGGCGATGGGAACCATGAAGGAATATCTGGAGAATACCCGTTTGAAAGAGAACCCAGGAAGGATTCCCGAAGCCGAAGGAATGCTCGCGGTACTCCTTGCCGATCACGAGCACATTGTCCAGTCCCTTCGTGCCGATATTGAGACGGTACAGAATAAATATCACGATGTCGGCACGACCGATTTCCTCACGGGACTGCTCGAAAAACATGAAAAGACGGCCTGGATGCTGCGCTCCTATTTGCAGTAGCATCGATTACTTGAATCCGCCAACGACCTTGCCAAGGGACTGTCGGATGGCCATCCAGAGAAATTTGAAATATTCGTCGTTCCCCTTGCGGGCAAGCGTGGTGGTTGCCGTGATCGGCGGTCCGCCTTTTTCATCGGGATCGTCATCGCGAAGGATGAAATTATCGGCAACAAACGTCTTCAATCGTTCCATTACGCCCCGCCGTTCGTCGGGCTTGGGCGGCAACATTCGAAGCTTGAAGTGATTGTAGATCGGGCAGACGTACGTTGTTGCGACATCGTTGGCGATCTTCATTTGGATGGTCCCATCGTAAAAATTCCCATTCATCACTTGCACACGCTCGCCTGGAATAAGATAGGAATTGAGCTGCTTCAGATCGAAGGGCCCTACTTTTCCGATCAGGGATAAATTGAACGCGGTGTCGTGCAGCGGATAGTCCATCGCGACTCGCATGAGCGATTGCGCGATGAAGATTCCATCCATTTCGATGTGGGTCGGTGTGTCGATTTCGGGGCTTGCGGAATCGAGCGTTAGCGGAGAAGCGGAGATTTTTACACTATCGAAAGTGAAGTAGCCCGTGGAATCCTCGTTTTTGTCGTGCTCGCGAATTTGGATATGGCCCTGAGCGATTGCGATGTGCTGCAACGTAAAAGGAAGGTTCACAGAACGTACCAGATCGTTCGGCATCACGGCCGGGCTCGGATTTGGGTCGGAGGGTTTCCGGTCGTCTTTATAATAGTCGAGCCAGAGTGTCGGCGCGGCGAAGGAATCGATGATGACGCCACCGCCATTAATCAAGCGTCGCGCATCGATCCCATCCAGACGAGCAGAAGCCAAACGGAAATCGGTGCGGCCGCGCGCATATTTGTGCATAGCGGCGAAGGAATCTTCCGAATAGAGCGGAATGTAACCGAGACTATCCATCGCAATCGTCGAATCGGCAAGGTTCGCATTCAAATTGCGAATGACGACGTGATAAAATCCATCGAGCGGCGTATAGGTGAAGCTCGGAATCGCACAGATGACCTGCCGGTAGCCAATGCGTGGCCGCTTTTTATGCGGAGGCAGGAAATGAAAATGGTTCACTTCGAGTGTCGTGATGGAACTCTTCAAGGTCTGGGCAAAGCGGCCGGGGACCGTATCGGGTTCCCAAAAGAGCACTGTCCCATTCGGCAGGGCGGCATGGCGAACACGAATAGGGAGCTTCCATTCCGGCTTTATTGCTTTTTCGATCGGTTTTTCCGGATTGGATACCGTGTCGGATTTCCGCTCGATCTTCCAGGAACTCATTCGTGCATCTTCGACGAGGATTTGCTTGTTATCGAAGAGGCCCTCGAAATCGATCCCTTTCAGATCGAGATCGTTGGCGGTGTAGGCGGAATTATTGAGATCCGGTTCGAAGGGCGAACGGGAAACAAAGGTAATGCTCGAAGCCGCCAGCGAGCGGCTGCTGAGCCGCGTGCGTGCATTTTTCGCATCGAGAATATTACGCTGCTTCCAATCGGCGAAATGGAAGGTTCCTGCGCCGAGCCTCAGGTCTTTCGAGAAAAAAAGTGAGGTGCTGCGCGTTGTATCGAGATCGAATCCGACGGCCTGAATGCCGGCTCGCTCGGCATCGATCGTCGGATTCGTTCCGCCCTTCACATGCATGGTGCCATCTTGAAGATCGATGCGCCCAATGCGAATCGGAATGGAGATCGATTCGGCAATCTGCTTCTGTGCTTCCCAAATGGAGTTTGCGGATTTCGTTGTTTTCGATTTCTTCGCCGAATGTTTCGTTCCGGTGGATTGCGGCAGCCCGGAAACATTCCATGCGGCGGCGCGCAAACTTGTCATCGCAATTTCTTGTCCATTCAGGAGTTCTCGGAACCGAACGCCTTCGGCGCGAAGCGCGCGAACGCTCATGGGAGCTTTTTCCTGTTGCATCGAATGTCGGTTCGTGAAGGAGTGGGAACCTTCGCCTGAAGCATACAGCACACGAGAAGCGGTCATCAGCGAATCGGAGATGTTCGCGGTTAATTGCGTAACGCCTACATCGGTCCCATTTGTCGTATAACGCGCTTCTCTGGCGGCAAGCGCAAACTGATCCGAAAAACAAGGCCGCACTGCTGCGCTGCCGGAGTCGAGATTGAAATGGCGTGCATGAAGGTCGAGCGCCGAAGCTTCGAGCGACGAATGCGGCTCGATTTGCAAATCGAGCGTGCCGCCATTTAATCGAATGCTGTCGATGGCTATTGCAAGCCCGAGGGAATGAGCAAGCTTCTCTTGCCATGTGCCATTCGTGCGCGGTTTCGTCGTATCGCCGGGTTCGATGCGGCACCGCACAGACCATGTGCGCGTGGAAATCAATCGGAATGAAATGCGCTTCGAAGAAAGGTTATGAAGAAGATCGATTCCATTTACATGGAATTGCGACGCACTAAAGGCAAGCGTATTTTCGCCGCTCGCATACGCAAAGGTATCGATGGCTAGCGCATCGGTGCTGGAGGTACTGGCATTCCGCACATAATAACTTCCTGAGGCATCGGCGTAATTCACCCATGGGACCTGAAGCTGAAATTTTTTCACAGCCATGTGCAAAGGCGCGGCAGATTTTGAATCGTAAGAAAATCCATTGCACGTAAACGTGAATTCTCCGGCAGCATAGTCAGCGGAACTTCTTCTGCCAAAAAGAGAGACACCGGGGATTTCAACGGAATTGAATTGAAGTGCAAATCGGCTGGAGTTTGTGGATTTCGGAACGGTATCGGGAAGGATTTTTTTTGTTTGAGCTCGTTCCTCATCCGCATTGCATAGATGGACGCTTGTGCCATAGGAATGGAGATCCGAAAGTTCGATCGTCGAACCGAAGAGAATATTCCACCAGCAGATTCCAGAAACGCGGGCCGAATCGAGAGATAGCTCTCGGAGCGTGGTGCCATGCTCGCTCGGACGGTAACCATTCCGAGCGAGGACCATTCCCCGAGCAAGAATAGAACCTCGATGATAGCGAAAACTCGTAAAGCTGAGTTGGTATTCGTTGTGTGTCGCCGATGCGGTCTGCTTTATGAGTTCTTTACGGGCAAAGTTTCCAATAATCGAATCGAGAAAAAACACGACGAATATCCAGAGCGCAACGAAAAAGCCAAGCGCAATCCAACCTGCAAGAGGTTTTCGGCGCTTTCTTTTCGCAACAATAGTAGTCTCGGCGTTATCGCTGGGCATCGGTTATGCCAAGCTTCCGATTCCTGTGCCATTTCATTGAGGCGCAATACTTTTTAGAAGGGAAATGGAGACCTGGTACCCGATTATTATTGGCTGGAATGAATGCCCTGCATCGCCGCGATCATGTCCTGCTTTGCTCGTTCGGAATTAGGGAAAAGCTGGAGTGCTTGTTCTAATTCGTTCTTCGCTTCATTTTTGCGTCCCGTTTTCAGCAAAATCTCTCCGGCCAATGTATAGGTCAGCGCATTATCTGGCTCCGTTGCTACCGATTGACGTATCGCTTCTCCGAGGCTGCTGGGATCATCTCCACGCAACACATTTTCCATATATTTATGAATCGAAAGGACTTTGGCCCCGGTGAATCGGCTCGAATCGGTAAAATTATAAACACGCATGGTTTCGCTCTCGGACGGTGCATCGACAAAAACGGAGTTCTCGTTTGGAATTTCGTACCAATTGTCGAGCAGCGCGGCAAAGCTTGCTCCTTTTTTTCTCGCAGCATTTGCTACGCCGGGTTTATCGAGATATGGGATCATATCGGGATCGGCCAATCCGACAAGATCGATCACCTTCCGATGGGAGTAAAATCCCATTGCTCCTATATCATGTGTGGTAATCGCGGCATGCGCCGGTAAATGAGTAGAGCACCATTCGGCGGTCGTCACTTGCAGATTATGAATATACGAACCTTCAAAGGCGAGATTATCGACAGCATCGCTCATTCCACTGTCTGCGGCTCCGACAGCAATGAATAGGATTAAAATCGCGAGAACGGAAGCAGCTACTGCCGATTTCAAGATCCACGCGCTTGTGCGAGCAACGCCAATCAGTGCAAGCAAGAGAATAAACGGCACGATCGGAATAAGATAACGCCCATCCTGATAGAGATAGGGAAGTTTCCAATGATACAGCAGGACCATTCCGACCGGATAAAGCACAAGGATAAGATTTCCGCGCTGCTTCCTTCCAAAGGTCCATGCGATGCCAGCAATGGCAAAGAGGAAAGCGACGATCTTCCCACCGCCTGCAATGAGTTGCCAGAGTGCGGCATAAAACGTTCCATTCCCACTTTTGTAATAAGCGAGTTTCGCATAAAACGTATTTGGCAGCGGTGTATGGGAGAGCAATAGATTAAATCCCACATACCCCGCAACAATTGCGAAAAAGATTACGAGCGATCGAATGCGCGGGCGAGAAGCCAAGGTTTTTCGAATGTAAAGAAGATCGATTCCTATCGTTGCGGCAAGCACGAGGGTATCGGGTCGTGCCCAGATCGCAAGGCCCAGCGCAATCGCCAGCTCGGTCCATCGTTCCCTTCGATAGGCATAGAGCGACCACAGCAGGAGCGCAATGACCAATCCCGTCTCCATTCCCCAGTTCGAAATAACGAGCAGCGAAGGAAATAATAGAAAGAGCAGCATCCCCACGAGAGGAAACCACGGCAGGGAAGAGCTTTCGCGGACTAAAAGATAGAAAAAATATGCTGCCACGGCAAAAGCTCCTATCGAAACGATGAGCGAAACGACAAATTCATTCGAAGAAAGAAGAAAGAGAATCGCTTCGAGAAATGTGAAGAGCGGCGATGTGGAACCGGATGTCGCAGGGTTCATTGCGCCGTAAGCAAAGCGTCCGGTCGATGCGAGCGTCCGCGCAAAGGTCAGATGAATCCACGCATCGTCGAATGGAAAGCTCGCAAAGCCATTCGCGGAATGGACTGCATATAGAACGAGCAGACCGGCAATAACTCCGAAAGCAATACTCAGATATTTTGCTTTCGACCCAAAGCGAGCCCATGCCATTTCGAATTGAGATGGCGTAATGACTTTTGAATTCGAACGAGAGGGTTTGCTAACGATTCTTGGCTTGGGGTTCTTCGACATGAGCCATTATACTTTCATTGCTGGCGCTTTCAAAAAGCTCGGCGGCGCAATCGGTTTTTTCACTTCGGTTGGAATCTCTACTTCGAGCGGTAGTTCTGCATGGACAATATTCGAAGGAACACTTTTATTGCCGGCACGATCGTAGGCTCGAATATAATATCGATAAGGAATTCCAGCCGCTGCGAGATGGTCTGTCCACATCGACGTTGTAATGGAATAGGTATGCTGGAACGATCTTCCGCCATCGTCCGAACGCCAGACTTCGTAGCCCATTACGGCTTCGTTATCGGTGGCCTGCTTCCAGCTGATTCGGATGTTTCCAGAGCGTACTGCGGCTGTCAGCGGCTCGGTATGGTTCCAGTAGGGGGCAATTGTATCCTCCGAATATGGAGCCTGGATTTCATCCTTCGGCCACAATCCGCAGACGACCTGATGAAAATTCTCATCGAGCGCCTTGCAGATATTCCAGTAAATGCACTTGACGATCTTTTCCGAGTTCCCAGTCCGCGCTTTTTTCGGAAGATCGGGATCGGCTAAAAGCGCGCGCGCCATGCCGATAAGATCGGCGCGATTTTCCTGCAATACTTCTTCCGCGAATTCGGGCGACGGAATCTTTCCCGTTGCTATCACCGGCGTTTCGAGTCCATGCCGCCGAAGCATTCTCCGCGCGGATTCTGCCATGTGAAGATTATAGCCATCGGGATATTCCATCGGTGGCATACAGCGGTCGCCAGAGTAGCCGGTGTAAGGATAAAGTACCTCGCCATCTTTATGAATGGCATCTTCGAATTTTCCTCCGGCCGAAAGCGAAATGTAATCGACACCGCGCATCGTGGGCGATACATTTTGAGCGAATTTGAGTGCAATGATCGCCGATTCTTCTGTCGTGTAACCACCTTTAATACACTCTTCCCCCAAAAACCGAACGCCAATTGGAAAATCATTCCCGACCGTTTCGCGAATTTTTTTTATGACTTGCAAGGGCAATCGCATTCGATTATCGAGCGATTTTCCGCCATACAGATCGGGCCGTTTATTACGCTTCGAAAGAAAGCTCGATAGCGTATAAGCATGAGCACTGTGGATTTCGACGCCATCGAATCCGCACTCGCGAGCACGGAGCGCGGCCTGTCCATATTGCTCGACGATTGCTTGAATTTCGGCAATCGACAAATCTTCTATCTTTTGCCGCCAGCCCGAACGCGCAATTTTCAGGAAGTGAATGATCTGCGGAACCGCTTTCGACTCGCTCGTATCGTGGATCTTTTTCGCAAGCTCGGTAAGCGCGGGCTTGAATTCATCGCCGCAGATTCGGAGCAGCGGTCCCGATTTCGCGGAATGCACCGCCATCGCTTCGAGCACAATTAGGCCGACCTCGCCCTTTGCAAAGCGCACGTAGCGGTCGGTGATGTCCTTATTGACGAAGCCGTCCTCGCCGGAAAGCCGCGTGACCATCGCCGGCAAAACCAGGCGGTTCGGAATGGTCATGGAATTGATTTTGAACGGGGTAAAAAGTTTTTCGTGCATGAAACTGATTGAATGTCATTCCCGCGAAAACGGGAATCCAGTGGCGAAGAAACGAACGGATAACAATAAAGTATGCACTTTCGCGTCCAATGGCGGGGAGTAATTTGCTCCCATAATCGTTCAGTGCTCGCCAAACCGCGTCTTTTTCCATGCCTGTAGAAACAACTCCAAAACACGACCTTAATGCCCTCCGCATCCATCGCGACGGGCCTTCTGTTACGACATCCACCAGCTCGACGACTTCGCGCTCGATGAAGCCGATCATCTGGACCGTTGCGATTATCATTCTCCTTGCCATACTCGGCTACTTCGGAAGCGGACTTTTTTCCTCCCCAGAAGAAGTGCAAATCGGAACAGTTTCGATGACGCTGCCTTCTCAAGCAAACGCAGTCCTGACCGCCAGTGGCTATGCCGTCGCGAGCCGCAAAGCGGCAGTTAGTTCCAAAGGCACCGGACGATTGGTCTGGCTTGGCGTCGAAGAGGGTTCCCATGTCATCAAGAACCAAATCATCGGCCGCCTGGAGGATATCGATGTCCAGGCGGCTCTCCAGGAAGCGGAAGCCTCGTTGAATGCAGCCAAAGCGACGCTCGAAAGTGGAAAGGCTGCACTCGTCAGTGCCGATTCTACCTATCATCGAGAAAAAATTCTTTATCAAAAGCAGCTCGCCGCCTCCGCCGACCTTGTCAATGCCGAAGCAGCATTCAAGCAGGCCCAAGCCCTCGTCAATACCCAGGCCGCTAATGTAGAGCTGGCAGAAAAAGGAATCCTGGCCGCGCAGGTCCAGGTGGAATTCACCAATATCCGCGCGCCCTTCGATGGAACGGTTCTCACCAAAGACGCCGATGTCGGAGACGTCATGACCCCTTTCGGAGCCGCAGCCGGATCGAAAGCCGACATCGTCACCCTCGCCGATATGAGTTCCATCGACGCCGAAGTCGATGTCTCCGAATCCAATCTCGAGCAGGTCCATGTCGCACAGCCCTGCGAAATCTCCCTCGATGCCATCCCCGAAAAACAGTATCGCGGCGTCGTCCACATGATCGTTCCTACCGCAGATCGTTCCAAAGCGACCGTGCTCACCAAAGTCGATTTTCTCGATAAGGACGCACGTGTCCTCCCCGACATGAGCCTCAAAGTACAGTTCCTCAAAGATTCCTCCCAAGTCGATTCCTCAGGACCCAAACTCACCGTGCCAGCCACCGCCGTTAGTGCCAGAGGCAGTGCGAAGATCGTCTTCCTTCTCGAAGGCGACCATGTCGTCCAACGCACCGTCACGCTCGGAGAATCGGTCGGCAGCGGACTCGAAGTGAAATCCGGACTCAAAGATGGCGATAAAGTAGTCCTCAGCCCTTCCGACAAGTTGAAAAACGGGACAAAAGTAAAAGCCGCAGAATAATTTTTTATAGTGTGTGTTGGATGCGTTTTCATGAACTGGCTC